>JBDSEW010000390.1:0-7328 GCA_039919825.1 Chitinophagales bacterium
TGCTGGTACGTTCCTCACCATGAAATATTCAGTTATGTATTGAAGGAGGAAGCTGCAGGCAAATATGCTTCCTTATTGTCGATACAAAAAACAATTGCTTTTAATATTATTTATGTACTCTTCAGCAGCAATACATGGATCGTCAATACGCTGTTTCTATTGTGTTTTATAATCGGTTGTTTTATCTGGAGACAGGAAAATGATTCCCGTTTCAAAATACTATTCCTTATCAGCGGCTTCTGGCTACTGTTTGAACTACACAAGTTGACCATGGTCTATTTGCCGGCAAGATATTTAGTGAGCTACTATTTTGCAGCGGGGTTTTTATCAAGTGTGGTAATCAGTGAATTGATTTTTCAGCAGCATAAAAAAATACAGTTCCGTTATGCAGGACTGATCCTCCTTACGGTATTTTTCCTCAAAAACTCCTTTGATTACTTTTTAATGTTATCCAATCGCCAATATAATATAAGTACCATCAATCATTACTTTTCTGCTACCCTCGCCGGAAACAAAAAGGAAATTGTTCTCGGCCCGTGGGCTCCTTCATTGACATGGGACAGCAAAATTATTTCCAAACCCGTATGGTATCAGTTTATGAACGACGAAAATATTCTTCAGCAAAATCCGCGTACCATCATCTCCGAACCTGATGAATCCGAATCAAACCAGGCGTATTCATTACATCATATTAATCTTGCTGAGGAGGCAGATTCAATACATAATTTTTCAGTGGGGCAATGGAAGGTGGTGATATATTGGATGCGAGCTCGTTAACCTATTGGTCGACTTTATTTCGATCTATAATAATTCGGCACTGGCCAAATCTTCCGTTGCTTTTTTTCTGCTTCTTCTCAACTCCCGGAATTTAAGAAACATGTACACTACCACAGACGATAAGATAATCAGTGTGCCTGCATAAAATCCCGGATGGAGTTCTTTCTGTTCCTGGTAAAAAATAAAAGCAAGGCAGATACCATATACAGGTTCCATATTAATGGAAAGATTAGCCGTAAATGCTGAGATGTTTTGCAATGCTTTCATTGAAAGATTGAATGGAATAACAGTACAAAGCACTGTAAAAATCGCAAGCAGCAGCCAATCGTGCTGTGCAGGCAAAAATTTATCAGTCGGAAAAACCCACAAATAAAGGGGCATGAGTAGTGTGAGATAAATAAATCCACTGCACAATTCGTAAGTGGTTACCGTTTCCGAATTATAATCGGCGACCAGTAATTTATTTCTGATGGTAAAATAGGAGCCCAGGAACGCGGAAATTAATCCAAGCAAAACACCGGTGCGGTATTGTACACTGAATTCAAAAATCAGGAACATTCCCACGGCTGCTACCAACGCCAGCGCCAGTTCAAACCATTGAAACCTTCTGCCGGTGATGATGGGTTCAAGAAGGGAAGAGAATACTGCAATCATAGCGAGGCAGCTCATGCCGACCGAAATATTGGAATACTTAATCGATCCGTAAAAAAACAACCAGTGAACAGCGACAAGTAATCCAACGAAGCTTATTCTCAATGCTTCCTTAAAAGGCAGTCGCTGTACTTTCCTGGTGATGAACGCAATTCCCAGCCAGCAAAGCGAAGTAAGCAGCAATCGGTACCATACAAGCACTCCTTCAGTAAGGTCGATTGCCCGTGCAAAAACGCCGGTAAAGCCCCACAGCAAAATTGAAGTATGAAGGTAGAGATAAGACCTGCGCATGAGTTCACAAAGATATTAAATGGATCTCCGCTGCCGGAAATTCATTGTAACTTCAAAAAAAAATTATTCGTGGATATTGAAATACTGCGCAGCATCTGCCTGAAGCAGGAAGGTGCAACAGAAGATATCAAATGGGGAAATGACCTCTGTTTCTGCATTGCTGAAAAAATGTTTTGTGTGGCAGGTCTCCAGCCTCCCTTGCAAATTTCGTTTAAGGTAAAGGATGATGAATTTGATGAGCTGATAAATAAACAGGGAATTATTCCCGCACCATATGTTGCACGTTATAAATGGGTGTTGGCACAAGACGTCAACCTGTTCACCAAAAAGCAATGGGAACATTACATCCGTCAATCCTATGAATTGGTAAAATCAAAGCTCTCGAAAAAGCAACTAAACAAATTCAACCCCTGATGATTTCATTTTCCCTTTCGGGAAAATTTGACGCTATATCGTGACCTGCCTGCCATCTAATATAGAAGCAACATCCGTTCAAACACTCACTGTTTGAGCTGAAGGAAAGCGATTTAAAAAACACTATGTGGAAAGACACTACAATACTCTTTGAGGTTAGCGCATAAAAAAACCGTCCCGGCTTTACCGGGACGGTTTAGCATTGAGTTTGATTAACTACTTATTGTTTCACACCAATTTCAATCAGCTTAATTTCTACACGACGGTTTTCAGTACGGCCGGCTGCAGTTTTATTACTAGCAATAGGGCGTGTTTCTCCGTAACCTTGAGAATCTATCCGGTCAGAAGCAACACCCTTTGAGTTAAAGTAATTCTTAACAGATGCTGCACGGCGGTGCGAAAGATCGTGGTTCTTCGCATCATTACCAACATCATCGGTATGGCCTTCAATGCTCCACCGCGTATTCGGATATTTCGCCATCAGGGAAGCAATGTTATCCAGGATTCCATAAGAACCAGATTGGATTTTATCGCTGCCTGTTACAAACTGGATCGATTTAGCACTTACATTGATCGCCTGAATTTCTTCAGCTTTAGGAATAGGGCAACCACCATTTGAAGCAGGTCCTGCATCCTGAGGGCAACGGTCGCTGTCATCAGATACACCATCACCATCTCTGTCAGGACATCCTTTCAGGGCAACAGTTCCAGCTCTTGTTGGGCAAAGATCATCGTTATCTGAAACACCATCCCCGTCAGTATCAGGGCAACCCTTCATATTTACAAGTCCCTTCTGATCAGGGCAGGCATCATCTATATCTGCTACTTCATCTCCGTCACGGTCAGGGCAACCATTCAGTGCTTTTGTTCCGGCAACACTTGGACAACGATCATCCTTATCAGCAATACCATCGGCATCAGCATCAGGGCAACCATTCAGGGTAACAGGTCCGGCAACATCAGGGCATGCATCTGTTTTATCAGCCACTCCGTCGTTGTCACGATCAGGGCAACCCATTGTAGTAGCAGGACCGGGTTCATCCACACATGCATCTTCATCATCTTCTATACCATCTTTATCAGAATCATGCTTACCAAAGCGGACCACAATACCTGCTGAGTGATTCATATAATTTTGCTTACCTGCAACTGTTTCATCGCCACCTGGAACCAGGCGGTAAGCACTCTGCACGTTTAATCCAAAGTCTTTCCAAAACCAGAAGTTGAATCCAAGACCACCGCCAACATTTCCGCGCAGCTGATCCTGTGAAAGATAATTTACCCCGCCACCTGCAAAAAGGTAAGGAGCAAAAACTGAGTTTTCTTTGATTATGTAACCGTTATCGAATTTATAACGCAGGTCAACATCTGCGTCAATAAATCCCCTTGCACCAATTTCGTCGCCTCCGTTAAGCGTAGTAATTCTTGAACCACCCACCTGTAAATCCAAAGCAAACGAGGGATTTAGGTTGCGGGCAACTGTTAATTTGCTGATTGCAGGAAGTACGTTCCAGTATTCCGTTTTCGCAATCTGATCAAAATTGTAAGGGGCATTGAAGTCGATGACGTTCAAACCCGCGCCAACCATCCAGGGGCGCTTAGTACTTTGTGCATTTAACTGTGTAGCAAACAGGAAGTTAGTCAGCACAACAGCAATAAAGAGTTTGGTAAAATGTCTCATGGGATGCCTTTTAGTGAAAAATATTGCCGCTAATTAACGAAAATATTTCCATTGGTAGTAGCAAGTGTTACAGAATTGTAAACATTCAAACGTTCATTTCTATGCTTACGTACTCAAATAAGTTCACCAATCACCTGAATTTTGACCGCATATGCAATCTCTAAAACCTAATGCCCATTCCTTTTGTTACTGCTCCTGTGAACTTTCATGATCTACACTTTCGTAATCTTCAGGGCGAAGAGCTTCCATTTACTATGTTTAAAGGGAAGGTATGCCTGGTGGTGAATATTGCCTCTCATTGCGGGCTAACACCTCAACTCCACGACCTCGAAACATTGTACCTTTTTTATAAAAAGAAAGGGTTCGAAGTGCTTGCATTCCCGTCCAATGATTTTGGAAGCCAGGAACCTTTGGGCAATACTGACATTGGTAATTTTTGCAAGGATCGGTTTATGGCCTCATTTCCGATCTTTGAGAAATCACATGTGAAAGGCAAAGAAGCCAATGCAGTATTCCAATTTCTGTCTAACAAAAGTCTGAATGGAAAATTCTCGGTAAGCCCGCTATGGAACTTTCAAAAATACCTCATCAACCAAAATGGTATGCTGGAAGATTTCTTTTTCCCCTTCACCAAACCCACTACCGAACGGTTGATGAAGAGAATTGATCGTTTGTTGTAACTGATAAAATGTGCATGATAAATCTGCTATCATTTTTTTAACCAGCTTAATTAAAAATTCCGAAAGCGGGCAGCTGAATTTAACACTTCAATGATCAACCGCATTTTACAGCAGTACCTGTTGCAATCACCATCAACATACTTCCGTTTGAACCAACGGTTTCAAAATCAAGGTCAATACCCACCACTGCATTAGCGCCCATGGAAGCCGCTTTTTGTTCTAATTCTGCCATTGCGCTTTCCTTGGCTTCTTCAAGCACTTTTTCATAAGCACCTGACCGTCCGCCGAAAATGTCCGTTAATCCTCCAAGAATATCTTTAAAAAAATTGGCTCCTATAATTGTTTGTGCTGAAATTACTCCCAGGTACTCTGTTATTGCCTTTCCTTCGATATGAGGTGTGGTGGTTGTGATCATGACTGATTGATTGATTAGCGTACAATTACAAACTAACTAACTACTAAGCACTTCCGGCTTTCGACTGTAATCACATCGGAGATTTCTCCGGCAATGTATATGTTCTTCCTGCATTCACTTTTTTCAAATACGCCATCAATGGCGCAAAATAATCGACCATTGATTTAGCACTCAAATCTGAATGAATGCTGGCCTTTAAATGTTCCCTCCAGTCCACACTTGCTCCGGGATACATTACTTTTTTTAGAAAATCTCCTACCCCTTTATTACCCCAATAGTTAGTGGCATGCGGATCCTGGTGAAGAATGCTGTCAGCGATATAAGAATGAAACTGGAAAAGCAACACATTGGCTATGGAATAGTCATAATACCCTGCCGGATCATCATTGATATGTGTTTTTGTTGCAGCATCACAATACTTTTCGCTCCGCTCTGTCGGTGGAACGATGCCCTGGTATTTCTTCACCAATTCCCACCACGTTTTATTGTACTGATCTTCGGGAAGATTCTTAGCATAAAGGCTGTATTCAAATGATGTCATTACACCACTGCCCCATGGAATATGAACAACATAATCCAATGCCTCTTTCAGCAATTTCATAGTGTCATTTGTTCGCACGCCTGGTTTTATCATTCCCAATCCTTCGAGGAAGGGCTTTTGCAATGAAGCCAGGCCCATCATGGTTCCAAATGCTTCATGATAACCCCTGTTAGCACCACCACGCAGGATATTGGGAACATCAGGGTTTGAATACGTCTGATAGTAATAGATGTGGCCCAATTCATGCAAAACCGTACTCCACCATTCTGTATTGGATTCTACACTCATCAGCGAACGGACATCCGTACTCAAATCAATATGCCATGCTGAAGCATGGTTATTTTTGCTGTAACCGGCATCAGGAGAAGGCGGATACAAACTCGATTTTTCCCAAAAGGTAGCAGGCAAAGCACCAAATCCAAGGCTTTGATAGAACTTCTCTCCTTCTTTTACGATCCACTCCGGATCATGTGATTTAAGGACTGAATCAATATCCAATCCCTCAACAGTAACCATTGACGTCCAATCCTGCCCCCACCTGTTTGGCAACCATTGTGCAGGAAGATATTCAGGAACAGGCTGATGATACTTTGCGGCAAGATCATAACGTGCCCACGTGTGCAATTCCCGGTACAAGGGCCACACATCAGCAACCATACTGTGAGTTAGTTGAATCATTTCTTCCGACTTCATACCATATTCAGACGCCATGTAGTTAAAGAAATCGCTGTAACCCAAAGGTGTCACGCTTTTATTTCTAAGATCACGCAGATTTGTGAGCCCGTCTTTTAAAGTTACTCCCACCTCCTTGCTGGCATTCCATGCCTTAAGACGTTCGTCCAGTTTATCTGAGGTTTGAAGTATATGATCAATCGCATTTACAGTAGTTGGTTTTCCATTCAGCCGGTAATGAAATCCATACAATTTCTCTGTTTGTGCATTGGTTGCCTCAATCCTCTTTTTCACTACATCTCCTGCCGTCTCCGGGTTATTGCCGGCATTGAAGAGTATGGTTTCCAGTTGGCGAACCTGGATCGGTGTGAGCTGATCCTTCATACCCAAATATTTTTTAGCGGAATCAATATTTGCTTTACTACCCGTAAAAGTGGCCATCGCCTCATCTGCAAGCGCAGCATTGTGTGATGCTGTGGTATCACCTTCTACAATATGTGTATTCAAAGTCCATTGACCTTCGGCGGAAACTGAATAGTACTTTTGAAATTCATTATTGTATTGATCGAGGTAGGGTTGTACGGTTGAAACAGATTCCTGATTATCCTGTTTTTGCTGTTTGCATGACCAGCAACCAATCGTGAGAAGGAGTACCGGAATAAAGAATGAAATTCTGTTTTGTTGCATATTCACTTTTTTGTTGGGGATTCACAAATATATAAGAAAGGAATGAGGGCATTATTGCTGTGATAAAAAGGCGATTTTAAAATTTATTCCCCATGAAGCTGACCATCATAACCTACAGATCCATCGCACTGCTTTCAATTCCGATTGCATCTTTATAAATTGCCACCGATTTACTCACGTTACCCACATGAAAGGAGCAAAGAAAAATTCAGCCAAAGAAAATAATAGGGAGATAGGGTTGAAACAGGATGGATTCCGGATTCCATATCCCTTTATTTTATTGTCATTGACAGTACTGATTGTATACGGCGCGTCAGTTAATCTAGGTTTTACAGAACTCGATGATTCCATTTTCATAAAAGAGCAGCATCAATACAATGAAGATCTTGCCAACCTGGTTACAAGTTTCAAGCGGGGTGTCTTCAATGTAACCGAAGATGTTTATTACAGGCCGCTCCTGCTCAATTCGTTTATCCTGAATTACCAGGTGGGCGGAATGGAAATCAAAAGCTACCATGT
>JBDSEW010000399.1:0-5004 GCA_039919825.1 Chitinophagales bacterium
ACAGTGGACTTAATTCCCGTAATTTATTTACTGCATCGGTTAAGCGCTGAATGGTATAATCCACTTGTTCTTCTGTTGTAAATCTTCCCATCGAAAAGCGGATAGAAGAATGTGCAAGATCATCACCGAGCCCCAACGCTTTCAAAACATAAGAAGGTTCCAGCGATGCAGAAGTACAGGCACTTCCCGACGACACAGCGATATCTTTGTTGAAAGCCATCATCAATCCCTCACCTTCCACGTACTTGAACGAAATATTGGTAATGTTGGGAAGACGGTGTGCAGGATTTCCGTTTACATATGCTTCTTCCAATTTTAACAGTGCGGTTTCAAGTTTGTCACGCAGTTTTCCTATACGTATGGCTTCCGCCTCCATTTCTTTCATGCACACTTCACAGGCTGCACCAAATCCAACAATGCCCGGAACATTCATCGTACCCGAACGCATTGCCCGCTCATGACCCCCTCCATCCATCTGCGCCGTCACCTTCACCCGTGGATTTTTCCTGCGCACGTACAAAGCACCCACTCCTTTCGGACCGTACATTTTGTGAGCGGTGAATGACATCAGGTGAATACCATCTGCCATTACATCAATCGGCACTTTTCCTGCTGCCTGCGTTGCATCCGAATGAAAAAGTACGCCATGCTTTTTTGCAATGGCCGCTATTTCGCGAACAGGATGCATGACACCAATTTCATTGTTGGCATACATCACTGAAATCAGGATGGTCTTCGGAGTAATTGCAGCTTCAAGTTCTTTTAAATCAATCTCCCCCTTATCATTAACAGGTATGTAAGTTACGATGCCCCCTGCTTTTTCAAGGTGCTTGCAAGTGTCCAGAATGGCCTTGTGCTCGGTGGTAACTGTAATGATGTGATTTCCCTTCGAAGCATACATTTCAAACACGCCTTTCAAAGCCAGGTTATTCGATTCAGTAGCACCCGAAGTAAAAATGATTTCCTTGGGATCGGCATTTATCAGTTTGGCCACCTGCTCACGTGCATAATCAACGGCTTCTTCACCCGACCAGCCAAAAGGATGGCTCCGGCTGGCCGCGTTTCCGAATTTTTCGGTAAAGTACGGAATCATCTGGTCCAGCACCCGCGGATCAACCGGAGTAGTGGCACTATTATCGAGGTAAATCGGGAGCTTTAACATAACTTTCGCACTTAACTTAATGACTTCTTTATTTAGAATTAATCTAAACGCGAAATTAATCAAAAAGTTTACACTAATCACTTCTTTTCATGGAAAAAATAGAGCATATCGGCATAGCAGTGAAGGACCTTGAAACTGCCAATGAGACCTATCGGAAATTGTTGGGAGTTCCACCTTATAAAACTGAATCTGTGGAGAGTGAGCAAGTAAACACTTCTTTCTTTAAAACCGGCGACAATAAGATAGAATTGCTTCAATCCAGTGATCAGGATGGAGTGATCTCAAAATTTATAGAAAAGAAAGGGGAAGGTGTTCATCATATAGCTTTTGCAGTTGAAAATATAAGGGAAGAAATGAGCCGCCTGAAAGCAGCAGGATTTATTTTATTAAATGAAGAACCGAAACGTGGTGCTGATAATAAATGGGTCTGTTTTGTGCATCCCAAAAACACGCATGGGGTTTTGATAGAATTATGTGAAGAGATCAGTAGTTGAGAATCCGTACGTTGAAAATAAAAAATTAGACTACCAATTCTGATGATATACCCCACACGCATCACAGCTATTTGATCTTATTCTTTACCTATGAAAATAATACTGGAAACGTCAAGATTTTACCTGCGTAAATTTGATCCTTCAGATGCCCATATTTTCTTTGATCTTAACAACGATCCTGAAGTGGTGAAGTATGTTGGTGATGGTGCTTTTCCCTCGCTGGCTGATGCAAGAAAGTTTCTTGAAGATTATGATCAGTATGAAAAATATGGAATGGGCCGATGGGCCGTAATATTAAAAACTACCGGCGAATTTACTGGTTGGTGCGGGTTGAAGTTTCAGCCGGAATTAAGCCCAACCGGAGAAGTGGACTTAGGCTATCGTTTCTTCCGTAAGCACTGGGGACAAAAAATCGCCAGTGAATCAGCTGTCGCTTGCCTTGACTATGGATTCAGCACCTTGAACTTAAAACGCATAATCGGAAGGGTGATGGAGGGAAACACTGCTTCTGTAAAAGTGCTTG
The DNA here is from genome assembly GCA_039919825.1 of Chitinophagales bacterium. Lineage (GTDB taxonomy): Bacteria > Bacteroidota > Bacteroidia > Chitinophagales > UBA10324 > JACCZZ01. The sequence goes on from JBDSEW010000399.1 coordinate 2,180, forward strand.
AAAAATGTGGAATGCATTTCGTAAAAGAAATAAAGTTTAAAGAGCATCCCGGCTTATGGTATGAAATAGAAAATCCAGCCTTTAAAAGTACAGCCTACTCACCTATTGATTGTAATTTTTATGATGAACTCGAATCAATTGCAACTTTGAAAAAGAAAAGTCAGATCAATTATAGGAATGAGATCGGAGTCAGCATAAAAACAGAAGTTGCAATCAAAACATTTATCACCCGTGATAAGGAAGAGTTTGCAGAACTCGAAAATGGCGAGGTGATTCGTCTGGATCAATTGATAAGTGTGGATGGAAAAATGTTGCCGCTGGTTTCTCCTCACGCTTAATTTCTTTGAAGTGCCAAACCTTATAGGCTTTTTTCAAACCTATTAGAGCCTGGTAGGATTTGATCTAATTAAATTTTATGAAGACATTTTCAAACAGAATAATGATCATAGATGATAGCGGGGAGGAAGGAGGTTGTCTCAAAAGCTTGAAAGTCATTCTGTTCTGGCTAATCCGCATAAGCATCAGGCTAAAGTACATTTTCGACGCTGCTACCTGGTCCCGTTAGTTACAAAATATCGGTAGCAGATCAATACATCTTCTTATTGTCCCGTCAGGGACGCAACATTATTGCGTATTGTACACGCCTGGCTCCGATTGAATTCATTAGCTACCGATATTAAATCCCTAACGGGATTTTCTGATGAGCAGCCATCTTATCAAAGCCCTGGCTGAAAAAGCTTTTTTTGCTTTGCCATCATAAATTAACTTAACGCCTATTCGGCTCAGCCTCGACGACATGACCGCAGGGAGGGACCAATTGAGACAGCCTCTTTAGGATGGGCTTTAAGCACATGTGTGCTCATTTTATTATTTCCTAACAGCTTCTACGGTTTTCCGACACACTGAATCAAACGTTATTCATAAACATCTGAACAGCCAAAGCAATAAGTACAATCCCAAAAAATTTCTTCAGCACCACCAATGTTTGTGAACCCAGTTTCCTTTCTATCCATCCCATAGATCGCAATACCAAAAAGATGATGACTAAGTTGATGAGAATACCGGCAACCAAATCCATGGTATCAAACTTTGTACGTAGAGAAAGAATAGTGGTCAAAGTGCCTGCTCCTACCAATACCGGAAATGCAATCGGAACAATATTCCCTGAGTTATTCTCTCCCTTTTCCGGTTGAAAGATATTCAATCCAAGAATCATTTCCAGCCCGAGCAGCAGTAAAACAAATGATCCGGCAATCGCAAATGACTTCACTTCTATGCCCAGCAAATGCAGTAACGATTCACCAATCAGTGAAAATGAAATCATCAGCGCACCTGCAAAAAGCACAATGGTGAACGGCTTGAATGTTGTAGTGCCTTGTTTGGCATTAATTATTACGGGCACTGAACCTATCACATCTATAACCACGAACAAGGTGAGAGAGATCGAAAGAATATTTGCAAGTGAGAACATGGTATTAAAATTTAACAGTTACGCCATCGAAGCAATTACGACAGCCAATGCATTAAAACAACTTTTTATTTGAAAAAGAACTTCCTCAGCAGGTGTGGGAAGTTTATCTCACGGTCAACAGATCCATGATACACTCCAGTGGATAGATTGGAGCCCGGCAGTAAATTGCGCTATGTGAAAACGGGCAAACATGATGGTGCAAAATTACAATTCGTTCAATTAACTTTTCTACTAATGAGCACAGTTTATTTTCAAATGCATTGGTGACGATCAATTAATAGAACCACTTAAACTGTTAAACTGGAAAAAGGTTCAATGCTATCCGTTTATTATTCTCCATCAACAAAGACAGGTAGGGTGTACGACAAATCATTCAGTTTTCTCGAGCAATGGTTGGCGGGACACCAACCATGGACTGTCATAGGGAAGGTACTGTCCATGGTCGGCGTCTGGCCGACCACAAAAACAAAGATTTGTCGTGCACCCAACGGGGAAATCGTTCCATCCTGAAAATCAGCGTTTGCTATCTTTGCGAAAATTTCTATTCATGCTTACCCTTCAATATCTCAGAAACAATAAAGATGAGGCCATTACACGACTGGCAAAAAAGCATTTCGATGCAAAAGAAACGATCGAAAAAATTATTGCTTCAGATACTGAACGCCGTCAAACACAGGCAAAGTTGGATCAGCTGCTATCGCAGTCAAATGCTTTATCGAAGGAAATAGGACAGTTATTTGCCCAGGGAAAAAAGCAGGATGCGGAAGAAAAACGCATTCAATCGATTCAGTTTCGCGATGAAGCAAAGAAACTGGAAGAAACACTCAAAGATCATGAAGAGGAACTGCAGCAATTGCTGGTCCGGCTTCCCAACCTGCCAAATGATTTAGTGCCGGAAGGAAGAACTCCGGAAGAGAATGTGGTAGTACGTGAAGGTGGTAGCATTCCTTCATTGCCTTCCACTGCTCAACCGCACTGGGAGCTTGCTTCAAAATACGATATCATTGATTTTGAAACAGGTAATAAAGTTACCGGTGCCGGTTTTCCTTTTTATAAAGGTAAAGGCGCAAAACTGCAGCGTGCATTGATCTCATTTTTCCTCGACAATGCCATTGGTGCAGGTTATACAGAATACCAGCCACCATTATTGGTAAATGCCGAAACCGGCTTTGCTACAGGCCAGTTGCCTGATAAAGACGGGCAGATGTATTTTGTGAATGAAGATAAATTTTACCTGATTCCAACAGCCGAAGTTCCGGTAACCAATATCTACCGTGATATGATGGTGAAAGAAGATCAGTTGCCCATTAAGATGACTGCCTACTCCCAATGTTTCAGACGCGAAGCAGGATCG
>JBDSEW010000404.1:0-4286 GCA_039919825.1 Chitinophagales bacterium
GAGGTATAGAAGAATTTCAAGATCATTTCAAAACAGCTTCTAAAAGGCAGTCAGCTTACTTTATTTCGCCGTTTCCGGTAATTGATTTATTTTTGAAAATCATTCTCAAAACCAATTAACATGAAGAAACTACTTTCAATTATTGCCGTAGCGTTGTTTATCAACTTTACCGTTGCTAAAGCGCAATCCACTACTACTACAACAACCACACCTGCCAATAAAGAAACCGTTGCCACTGATGCCGCTAAGCAATGTCATGCACTTACACCTACCTGCCAGAAATCCTGCACAGATGGCAAAGTTCAGGCTACCGGAACTTCTACCACCCTTTCAGAAAATTATGTGAATGCAGGAAGCGCCCCCGTAGCTGAAAAAAAAGAGGTTAAAGCAGCCTGCTCTTCCGATCAGTCTAAATCATGCTGCAAGAGCAATAGCAAGGCTTCTTCCTTTACCAAAAACATGAAACCTGCAAAGACTACCCAGGCCATTGCACCTAAAGAAGCAGCGACACCTGAACAATAAGGATTTATTTTTTTAAGAATGGCACTTCAGATACTGAGGTGCCATTTTTTTATTGTAGCCTTAAAGTAAACGCGATTGGGAAGCCAGGCATCAGGTATGAGGATATTTAGCTATGGCCTCAGCTTATAATTTTCCAAGGTATGAGACGTACGTCTTCGCTGATACTATTTATGCGCCCTATCATTTAAGTATCTCATCATACATTGGCACCTCATCAAATCGGCAGGTTAAGAATCATTACTGTATAATATTTCATCTCCTTTCTGGGCCCTGAATAGTAACTTTATCGCATGCCGGAAAAAATACTTGCTATTAATTACAACGAGGCTTTTGCCAATGAACTCAACCGGCTTAACGAAAATCAACGGCTGGCCGTAACAGCCATTGAAGGACCGGTGCTGGTAATTGCCGGTCCGGGCACAGGTAAAACACAGATCATTGCTACCCGGATCGGCTATATGCTGGCTACTCCGGAAGCACAGGTGCAACCTCACAATATTCTTTGCCTAACCTATACCGAAGCAGGCGCCATTGCCATGCGAAAACGGTTGCTGAAAATTATCGGCACCGACGCACACCGCATTACGATAGAAACCTTTCATGCATTTTGCAATACTGTTATTCAGCAAAATATAGAATACTTCGGCAGGCGCAACCTTGAACCACTCAGCGACCTTGAACGCTTTTCCCTGCTGGAAGAAATGATCAATGAGCTGGACCCATCCCATCCACTGCGGCGATTGAAAGGGGAAGTATATTTTGAAGCAGGAAGACTGCAACACCTCTTCAGCACGATGAAGCAGGAAGACTGGAGCCCTGAACTTATTTGCGAACAGGCCGACCGTTATATCGCCGACCTTCCAAACCGCGACGAGTATATCTACAAACGCAACACTAAGGATAAAAAGAAAGGCGACATCAAAGAGAATGACATCGCTGCGGAGAAGGAAAAAATGGAGCTGTTGAAATCTGCGGCGCGATTGTTTCCGCTGTATAAAACGAAAATGGAACAGCTCGCCAGGTATGATTACCATGATATGATCCTGTGGGTGATTGATGAATTCAGGCGAAATGAAAACCTACTCCGCAATTACCAGGAACGGTACCAATACATTTTGGTGGATGAATTCCAGGATACCAATGGCGCACAGAATGAAATCATCAACCTGCTCACCAATTACTGGGAAGCACCCAACATCTTCTGTGTAGGTGATGATGACCAGGGTATTTATGAATTCCAGGGAGCGAGATTGCGCAACATCATGGACTTTATAGAGCGATATGCCACGTCACTGCAAACCATTGTGCTGAAAGAAAATTACCGGAGCACTCAGGCGATTCTTGATGCGGCGAAAAAGGTAATAGATAACAATCAATTGCGGCTCGCTGCTGTTGGTGGTTCGCTCGAAAAAAAATTGATGGCTGCGCTTCCCGATAGACAAGTCAGCACTGTCATGCCTGTCGTTTACGAATATGCAAACGACCTGCAGGAAGTTGCCGGCATCACACAACAGGTTATTGCCTTACAAGATCAGGGTGTTCCTCTGCATGAAATAGCAGTGCTTTATTACCGTCATGCACAGGCAGCAACACTTCTTGACCTGTTTGAAAAAACCGCGATTCCTTACCAGGTAAACCGGAGCGTGAACATTTTGGAACTGGTGGAAGTACAGCAACTCCTCAGCATTATCCGGTATATCGACCTCGAATTGCGAAAGCCTTATACCAATGATGCATTACTTTTCGAGCTCATGCACAGCAGGTGGTTTAATTTAAAGGCAACGGACATTGCGACCATTTCTTTCTTTGCCAACAGCGAAAAAAAACCAACACCCTGGTTGCTGCTGCTGCGCGATGAAAAATTCCTTTCTTCCCTGCCGCTCCAAGATCCGGATGCTCTCCGGCAATTCCGTAAAACAGTGGAGCACTGGTTAAGCGAAGCCAAGAACCTCACGATTCCGATGCTCTTTGAAAAAATAATCAATGAAGGTGGCTATTTGAAATGGGTATTGCGCAGTGATGATAAACCCTGGAACCTGCAGGTGCTGCATACACTGTTTGAATTTGTTCAGCATGAAGCCGCAAAAAATACCGGGTTGTCGCTAAATGTTTTTTTGAACATGGTGGAACAAATGCAAACCCATTCCATCCGCCTGAACGTGGAGAAAACGATCGCTGCCCGTGATGGTGTTTTATTTTCCACGTGTCATTCTGCCAAAGGATTGGAATTCGAACATGTATTCCTGATAGGTTGCAGTGACAGCGGTTGGGAAAAAGCCCGCAGTGGTGCTAAAAATTATGTATTGCCGGACACACTCACCTTCACCACGGAAGAAAATAAAACAGAATCGTTGCGCAGGTTATTTTATGTGGGAATGACCCGTGCGAAAGAAGGCCTTCACATCAGTTATGCCACACAGAACGATAATGGAAAACAGAAAGTAGCATCACAATTCATAACAGAAACAGGCATTGCTCCCGTTGTTACTGCTATAACTGAAGAGGTGATGGTAAGCACACTGGGTGATCTTTTAAAAGAACCACCATTACCTGTAGCTGCAAAAATTGAAAAAAACCTGGTGGAAAAACGATTGCAGAATTTTGCACTCAGCCCCTCTACTTTAAATGCATACCTCGATTGCCCGATCCGTTTTTACTACGAAACCATTATACGTATTCCTAAAGCTGCCAATGATTCCATGGCCTTCGGATCGGCTGTACATTATGCATTGCAGCGGTTATTTGAGAAGATGAAAGTAAGCCAGGAAAACTTTCCTGCTAAGGAAGAAATGGTAAATGACTTTATTGCATTCATGCAGCGCAACAGGTTATCGTTTACTGAAAAACAATTCAGCAACCGTTTGGAACTTGGTAAGCAATTGCTGCCATCATTTTACAATTTTTATATCGGTAAATGGAACAAGATGGTAGTGCTCGAATATTTTATACAGGATATTGAAGTGGATGGAATTCCCTTAAAAGGCAAACTTGATAAATTAGAATTTACAGGCAATGAAGTGAATGTGATTGATTATAAAACAGGTAGCCTGATCAATGCACGCCGGAATAAAAAGCTCAATGAGCCGGATGAAGAAAATCCGTTAGGTGGTGACTACTGGCGGCAACTGGTATTTTACAAGATCCTGATCGATAATTTGAAATCGAAGAACTGGCAAATGCAAAAGGGTATCATTGATTTTATTGAAGAGGATTTAAAAACGAAGACGTTTCATCAATTTCCTTTGCATATTACCATCGACGCTGTTATAATTGTAAAAGATCAAATAAAAACTTCGTATACAGGAATCATGAACCACGAGTTCTATGAAGGTTGTGGCAAGGAAGATTGCAAGTGGTGCAACTTTGTAAAAAACAACTATTCACCGGATGCTTTACAGCTGCATGAAGAAGAAAACTAAAAAAAATGTTTACTGTTCAGCAGCCCAGAGAAAAGCTGCTACAAAGGCGCAAAGCCACAAAGAAATACAGTGAAATAGATAGAATACTTTGAGTCTTCGTGTCTTCGCAGCATACATCAGCTTACTTCAAACAACAAAATATAAGGTCACTGAATAGGAACAAAAAATGAAAACAAACAATCAGGATGCTGCAGGCTTTCAGCGATTCATCGTTCAACTCAATAAACTATCTCCCCTGTTAAGCGCTGCCCGGCAGTCTGCAACTCCGGCACTTACACTGTTTCAATCTCCGGCCCGCCAGTATGCTTTTTATCTCCAGGCATTGACGCGCATCTACAGGAAGTT
>JBDSEW010000416.1:0-3400 GCA_039919825.1 Chitinophagales bacterium
TATGCAGATGGTGCGTGCCACTTATGAAGGACTGAAAAAACTTCAGAAAAATAAAAGACCATTTACGATTACGCGCTCAGGTTATTCAGGCGTTCAGCGGTTTACTTCCACCTGGACGGGAGATAATAGTGCGACGTGGGATCACTTGAAACTGGCTATTCAGATGTTGCAGCGATTGAGTATGTCGGGAATTTCTTTCAGCGGTTCCGATATTGGTGGATTTACCGGTGAGCCGGAAGGGGAGTTGTATGCACGCTGGATTCAGGTGGGTGTTTTTTCACCGCTTATGCGTGTGCATTCATCCGGTGACACACGCGACCGTGAGCCGTGGACTTTCGGAACAGCAATTGAAAAGATTGCCAAGAAGTTTATTGAGTTGCGATATAAGCTGTTGCCTTACATCTATTCTGTTTTCTGGGAAAATCACAAGTACTATTTCCCGATGCTGCGACCGCTGGCGATGACGGAACAGGAATTGCCGCAGAATTTTGCACGTGATGATGAATTTACTTACGGTGATAAATTATTGATTGCACCTGTAATTGAAAAGGGGGCAATATCACGAGAAGTTTATTTACCAAAAGGCATCTGGTATAATTTCTGGGATTTTTCTGTCTGGACAGGTGGCAAAACATACAAAGTTACGGCTGCTCTTGACTGCATCCCTATTTATGTAAAAGCGGGATCAGTCATTCCTGAATATCCCGTGATGCAATATGTGGGAGAGCAGGAGATCGACGAAATGTTACTGAATGTTTATTATGCTCCCTATCACGTAAAGTCATTCATGTTTGAAGACAATGGGGACACCTTTGGCTATGAACAGAATATTTATGTGGAGAAGAAATTTGAAACGCATGGCAATCAGCAAAGTCTGGTACTTGAACAGGCCATTGAAGGAATGTATTCGCCACGCTATGAATTTTACCGCATAAAGGTTTATGGTATTCCCTTCACGGTAGGCAAGGTTTTTATTGATGGAAAGGAATGGAAAGGCGTGAAACAAGTGAAGAAGAATAAGATCATTCTTTTGCGTGCGATGAAGAATTTTAAGCGGATAGAAATATTATCGGTCGATACGAAGTAGGACGAGTAGAAAGGACTCACGACTCACGACTCACATTTATAATCCCGCAAGATATTGAACAGTAGCTTCTTCCAAAGGATAATTATAGATCCTGATGTCATCGATGCCGCCGTTGAAATAATAGTTCTTTCCATAACCACCACCATTTCCAATTATGAAGTGCGCACTTGTATTCTGCAGAAAGAAACCCGCTTTGTAAGTGTCTTCTCCGGCTTGTGAATTACCATTCACATAAACTCTTAAAGAAACACCATCTGCAACGTAAGCCAGGTGTTGCCATGTATTCAATACAAGGGCTGCTGAAGCTTTTAGAGGGTCGATTCCATAGACAGTCGTGCTGCCATCCTGCACCCAGTTATCGAGATTGAAGACGGCATGGTTAAAATGATTATCAAGACTGTATTCCCAGGGTCCAATCACTCCCCGCTTGCTCAATACTGTCATTGGTGCAAGAGTGTCCGGAATATTGATCCAGCAACAAATGGTAAAATAATTAGTGGGGAAAGATGCTTCATCCAAATCGCCAAAGTCAATTATGGAAGAGTCGTTTCGATTAAATATCACCGACTTATTGGCTTCACCATGACGGTTGGAATACGGATTTACTTTCGACATAGTACCACTGATTGCATTCACGGAATCATAAGCATTTCCATCCAGGGGAATATTCATAACGAGACCAGTCGTGATATCCGGAATGATGGGCTCCTCCTTTTTACAGGTGATAAAAGCAAAAAAAAGCAACAAGGGAAGGAACAGTTTCATAGATGGCAATTAACGAAATAGAAAATATGATAGTATCAATGAATTTTAATAGCTAAGCGTGTAGTAAAGTCTAAGAGGGTGCCTTCTGGATGAATTATATTACTTCGGCAAATAAATATCAAGCAGTCCCTCAGGAAGCCTTACCAGGATTTCCTTTTTCCTTTTATCAATTTTTACTATTACCTGTTCATTCCAGGGAAAGAGTACTTCATTTCCGGAATAAATAAATTGCCCCACATCATGATTGGGCAATTCAATCACATTATCCAAAGGTGCCAGTAAGCCCAGTGTTTCGTCTACCAGGCTGAACCCGATAAAGTCGCCCAATGAGGCATATGGCTTTACTTTTTTCAATTGCTTTTCATCGAGGTAAATCTCTTTTCCAACTAATTGATCAGCAGCCGTTTTATCTTTCACTTCCTCAAAATGAAACATGCAGTGCCCTGATTCATTGAGGTCCACTTCATCGGGAAAATAGGGAAGGTGCGTTCCTTTGGAAAAGAGATAAATAACCCGTAGTTTTTTCAGGCGCGCTACAATGGCAGGATCAAGATAAGCCCGCAAATGTCCTTTCAGGCCAAATGTTTTGTTCAGTTTGCCAGCTTTTATGAAAGAAGGGCTCTCCATTGGTGGATTTGATGGTAGGTACTAAAAAAATCGAACACCGATAACACGGATCGGAAGGATTTTTATGGATTTAATTTTTACCTGATAATTTGTATTGAGTCACCACCGTTTTAATCTGTGTTTATCAGTCAAATCCGTGTCTTCCGTGTACTGTTTTTCTTCTGCTAAGTAGTTACAAAAAGAAAGCTACCTCAGTTGAAGTAGCTTTCCAAATAAAAAAGTGTTTGAATTAAGAAGCCGGTGTTGCAGCAGCGCCACCTTTGCCTTTCTTTTTCTTGAGGCCTTTGCGACCTTTTTCCTTAGCATCCAACATCGCGGTGCGGTGAGTTTCTTCCCATTGCAGCCATTTCTGGTCAGCAGCTTCCTGTGGAACAACCCCTTTCTTTACCCCACGCAACAAGTGCTTATGGTAGAGAATGCCTTTGAAAGAAAGAATTTTGTGAACGGTGTCCGTTGGTTGAGCACCTTTCTGAAGCCAGTCTAATGCTTTGTCTTTGTTGATCTCCACAGAAGCTGGAATGGTGGTGGGATCATATGAGCCAATATGTTCGATAAAACGGCCATCTCTCGGTGAGCGGGAGTCGGCGATGATGATGTGGTAGAAAGGCTTTTGCTTTCTGCCCATTCTTTGTAATCTGATTTTTACAGCCATTGTACTTTAGAAAAAGTTTTATGGGTTAGAGAAATATCCGGTCATTTCCCGGAAGGGCGGCAAAGGTAATGGGATTTTTTGAAAAATCCACGATTTTTGCTGATCTCTTAACCTTGCGCCTAAGCGCAGGGCTAAAAGATGAAATGCGAAAAATCATCTCAGTTCTCCTTCTCGGCCATTAAAAAAGCCTTAATGAATTCATCCAGTCCTCCATCAAGCACAGCCTGGGGATTGCTGGTTTCGTAGCCAGTGCGGGCGTCTTTTACCAG
>JBDSEW010000442.1:0-3722 GCA_039919825.1 Chitinophagales bacterium
AGCCGGCAATAACAGAGATGATCCGCTTGTCCACTTTTGTTTTCAACGCTGACGGCTGTGGTGAAGTCAGCACCTGCTCCATCACACGGTTATTAAAGCCCATAGATGGCTCATCGAGATCAATGGATTGCAGTTGCTGATGAAGCGAGAGCAGTTCATCATGCTTCATGCGTACTGCAGGATCATTTTTCAACAGCTGATCCATGGCGTTGCGCTCTTCCCGGGAGCTAAGTCCATCTATGTAATCCCATAATCGATCTTCCATGTTCATCATCGTACCAGGTCTTTTACTTCATGTTTCAATAACAATTCCAGTTTATCGCGCAACCGCTGACGGGCGCGGTGTAATTTTACTTTAACAGTATTCGCTTCATAACCGGTAGCAGCAGCAATTTCTTCGAGCGATTGCTCTCCCTTGTAAAACAAAGTTATGATAACTGCATCATCCGGCAATAACATCCCTATTGCTTTTTCAAGGTATTCCGATCTAGATTTTGTTTCTACCAGGTTAGCTTTCATGTCCGATGCAGTGTCTTCTACGTGCAAATAGGTTTCTTCATCATCTAAGGAGGCAATGTCTAACTTTTTCTTTCTTAAGAATGTCATGGAAGTATGGTAGACAATGCCATACAGCCATGTTGTAAATTTCGAAGCCCGCTGAAAAGCTGCCAATGAGCGATACGCCTTCACGAAACAATCCTGTGCAATTTCTTCAGCATCTTCCCTGCTTTTGGTGAAGCGCATCGCCAGCGTAAAAACGTACCGCTGATGACGTGCCACCAATTCAGAGAAAGCCGCAGTAGTTCCCGCCAGCACCTGGTCAATAAGCTCCAAATCGGTTGGGTTCTCTCTCATGGGCTATGCTGTTAGACTACATGTTTTGAAACCAGGTTACAGTTGAGTTTTGATATTTTGAAATTAATAAACCATTGCGGATTTTTTAGAAATAACTCCATTTATCACAGCCCGGCAGATGGTACGTATATATAGGAGCGTAAAAACGCACCTTCATTTCATCTACAGACTTTTTTTTCAAAACAACTGTAACCTGTACGCAAACCAGGTAGTCAAATGTGGCAAATACAACGGAAATCACTCAGTTAACCTTAAAAAAATTTAATCATGGATCCAGTAATGATTCCCATTTTAATTCCGCTCGGCGTTTTCGCGATGATCTTCGGTTTGCGCTATTTTGAAAACAAGGAACGCATGTCGATGATAGAAAAAGGCATGGACCCTGGCCTGCGCCGGAAAAAACCCGGAAGCCCGCTCACCTCTTTGAAATGGGGTTTGGTATTTTCAGGTGTGGGCATTGGCTTAATGCTTGCCTATTGGCTGACCAATTTCGTACTGCAAACCACGGAAGACCAGGGTACACCGATTTACTTCGGACTTATCGCCATCTTTGGAGGACTCGGACTTATCACCAGCTATTTTTTTGAGAAGAGAGTACCGGAAGACAAATAACCAGAGAGTTGCGCTAAAGCTTTCCTTCAAAAAGCGGTTTGGGTGAATACCTGAACCTTTTTGCTTTTAATAACAGGCAAATTATAACAGGCTAAGTTCTACGATTCCCAAAAAGTCCGGGTCGGTTTTTTTTAATAACTTTAAGTCAAATCGAATTGGCTTGAAACCACTATACCTCCTGATAGTTGCATTGCTCCTGTACAGTAATCTGTTTGCACAATCAGGTATTTTAAAAGTATTTACCGGTTTTCAGCAGGGATCATCTATCCAATTATCCTTTACCATTAAGGGTGGAAATACCTGCCTCGGCACAGATATTCAGCGATCAGCGGACAGCATTCAATTTACCACCATAGGCAGCATAAGTGGTATTTGCGGAAGCAATGATAAAGATGAAACATACACGTATCAGGATGAGATGCCATTAGTGAATCAACCAAATTATTACCGCCTTATATTGGGTCAACTGGGTAATTCGGAATTTATCAGTGTTCCCTACCTGGATTATAACGAAGGCATTCTCATCTTTCCCAATCCTGTTACGGCAAGCACGCTGCTTTATTTCCCGAATGAAAAAAATGAACTTTTCGCGATAAAAATTTTCGACGCCTCCGGCATCCTGCAATCAGTCAGCTCCACAAGAGGTGCTTCCGTTTCAATCGGCACAAAAGATCTCTCTCAAGGAATTTACCTGGTTACTGTAGAACAGGAAGGAACCATCCTTTTCCGGGAAAAAATAGCAGTACAATAATGCGCTTGCTTTTCACTCACCAGAAACTACTCAAAAGTGATCTGACTGTGCCCGTTCTATCAATCCTACGCTCCATGCTTCTGCCTTTTCGGCAAATAAAAGTTTTGAGCGTATCCACGTGGATTTAAAAAAAGCAGAGAAGCGATAATGATCCAGGAAATGTTCGTCTTCCCACGTGCTGTATGTAAAAAAAATATGTGGGCTGTGTAAATCCTGCAGGAGTTCTACGTGATGACAGCCATCAAAAGAGGCAATGGTTTCCTTTACTTCTTTGAATATTTCCAGGAATGAATCAATCTTATCAGGTTGAAGCGTAATTTTTACTAAACGGGTGATCATGAAGAATGTGTTTTGAAAATCGGGATACGAAGTTAGCCACAAACACTGCAAAAATTTAAATTCCTATGTTAATTTTCGAGTGGTAAAAATCACCTCAAATATTCGGTATCTTTGAGCCTGAAATTTCTCATCCCTTATAATTCCTCAAAATGGCTCTTGAAATTACCGGAAAACTGATTCAGATACTTGCTGAACAAACCGGGCAGGGACAAAACGGTCCCTGGCTGAAACAGAATTTTGTGATGGAAACACAGGAACAGTTTCCAAAAAAGATCTGCATTGTTTGCTGGGGCGACAAAGCAGAAATTCTGAAGCAACTGAAAACTGGCGACGAATTAAAAGTTGCCATCAATATCGAATCACGTGAATACAATGGCAAATGGTACACGGATGTAAAAGCATGGAAGATAGATCCTGTTTCAGGAGGTGGAAAAAATGTTTCCAGTGATTTTACTCCTGACCGTGAAGTAAGTTATAACCAGGCACCACCGGAAATGAAGGATGATTTGCCGTTTTAAAATATTCCGGGTGTGATAATCAGATTTGAATTTAATGAGTAAGATACGTTGAGTCGGGAACTGGCCAATTGTATAATTCCTTGCTGATCGTCCAAAAATAATTTTTCAAACGGTAACTTATAAATTCCAATGTTCCTATTGATGAATTATGCTATGAGGTAATTACAATGTGAAGATGATCTTTTTAATTAACCTGAATAAAACCGAATAGAATAATATGCTTGCCTGATTTTCTATTGGAAGCTAATCGCTGCTACCCAGATCACGGTTTCCATCATTGCAAAAAAGAGGAAGCAAGCGAGCACCCATGCACCGACCTCCACAAAGAGGTTTTTCATCCATTTGGAAAGATTGCGGTAGTGCAGCACCATTTTTCTTGTATCAGAAAAGGCCGCATGTTTTACAGTTGCCATATATTTTTATTTAAAGTGAATAGTAGCATTCCTAAAAATACATCCTGCCGGGAGCGAAGTCTAAAAAAAATGTACAGACAGTATTTATTTGATGTTAAACTGGCAAAAATATCCGTTGTAGATCCCAGGCATATTATTTAATTCCATGGAATATTTGTTTACAACGTCGTATATAAACACAGTTTTGGGAATATTTTATTGCTGGGAATGCAAAGCCATTTTGCTGACAGGTCA
>JBDSEW010000467.1:0-7961 GCA_039919825.1 Chitinophagales bacterium
GACGCCGCAATGGCGACCAACGAATATTCTGATCGTGCAAAACAGGCTGCAGGTGCATTGGCTGAAATGAAGGTGGCTTATACCAATGCGACCGAAGCTGCGAAACTGCTCGGCAATGCCACCACAGAGACCAAGAACTATCATGAGCAGGTTCAATTGGTGTCGAAGAATCTTGCACAGCTCAATGCTATTTATGAGCTTGAGTTACAGGATACCAACAGCCATTTGAAGACAATGAATAAATTTTACGGATCACTCACACAGGCAATGGATAACCTTTCTGAATCAGTTGAGGATACGAAAAAATACCGTTCAGAAATGTCAGGATTGGCTAAAAACCTGTCGCAGCTCAATAATGTTTATGGCAACATGTTAACAGCAATGACCATGAGTGGCCAGCAACGTGAGGGTTGATAGTAAACGTGAAGTTCTGTTTTAACATCATTTAGTAAAAAATCATCATAGATAATGTCAATTCCTAAGGAACCGCGCCAGATCATGATTAACCTCATGTACCTGGTGTTGACAGCGCTTCTTGCCCTGAATGTGTCAGCCGAAATTCTGCATGCATTTCATGTAGTTAACTCTGGTCTTTCTGTTTCTTCTGCAGCCATCACCAGCAAGAACAACCAGACCTTTGTAAACTTTCAAGAGCAATACAAGAATGATTCGACCCGTACCGGTCCTTTTTTGAAGAAGGCCCAGAAAGCAAAAGTGATGTCAGATCAGTTGTACGCTGAAATTGAAGACATTCAAAGAGAGTTGATTACTGAATCAGGAGGAATCAACAATTTGGAGACTGGCGATGCATTGGATGTTAAATCTATGCCTGTGTCTGAACTGATGAAAAAAGGGGAGATGGCTGATGACCGAAATCTTGAAGTGTCAACTAACCTGATGATCAACAAGGGAAAAGGTGATGAGTTGAAAGCGAAAATAAATAAGTTGAGAAGCGATCTGCTTTCATTGGTTGAAAATCCCCAGGATAAAAAAATGCTGGAAGCCCAGGTATCGGTAAATGCATTAGATCCTACAGAAAAGGTTGATGGAGTAATGAAGACATGGTCAGTGACCAATTTTGAAATGGTGCCAACTATTGCAGCACTTACCCTTTTGAACAAGTATCAAAACGATATTCGAAATTCTGAGGACCTGATTGTAGAATATCTTTTTAAACAGGTTAATGCAGAAACGGTGGTGGTAGATAAAATAATGGCGAAGGTGATTGCTCCATCCAGCTACATTATGGCTGGTCAACCGTACAAAGCCGATATTTTTGTAGCCGCTTATAGTTCCACTGTAAATCCGGAAGTTTATGTAGGCCCACTCAATTACAGTATTGCTGTAAAAGATGCAGCAGGCAATTTTAAAGAGATTACCCAAAACCCGGTATCTGGTGGTGGAAAGACCATTGAAGTGGTAGATGGAATGGGTAAATACGCAACAGTTGCGGGTGGCGAAGGCATTCAGAAATATTCTGGTGCTGTGATGGTTCAGGGCCCCGATGGAAAGCCGAGGTACTATCCATTTGAATCGGAATATCAAACGGCTAAAGGATCAGTGGTGGTCTCATCGGACAACCTCAACATCATTTATGCAGGTATCCCCAATCCATTTTCAGTTTCTGTTCCCGGATTTCCTGCTGATAAGGTGAATGCATCCGCAACACAAGGTACCTTTAGCAAATCTGGTTCAGGCAAGTACGTTGCTGAAATGCCAGGATCGCTGGTAAATCAGAAAGTGAATGTAACCGTGTCTGTTGCATTAGATGGAAGCAGCCGCCAGATTGGCTCCCAGGAATTTGTGATCAAGCGCATACCGGATCCGATTGCTGCTATTAATGGAACAATTACAGAAGGAGATATTGTCACCAGCACATTAAAGGCCGTACCGGGAATAGGTGCTATTTTGAAAGACTTTTATTTCCAGGGGGTGCGTTTTGATGTGACTTCTTTTGAATGTGTTTACATACCAAAGAGGCAAGATGCAAGGATAGAGCAGAATTCAGGAGCAAAATTCAATGCTAAGATTGCACAGTTCATACAGGGTTGCAAACCCGGAGATCAGATCATTTTCAGAAAGATCAGGGCAGTTGGACCGGATAAGTCACCACGCAATCTTAACAGTATTCCGCTTCAGATCAAGTAATGGTTTTAATCAGTAAATCAGTTGTTATGAAGAAATTCAGAGTGTTGCAGGTGTTGGTGATCATGCTGTTTGCAGTAGCTGTTCGCTCCTATGGCCAGGCCAATGAAACCATGCCGCGGGATTTGTTCTACGATAAAATAGCACCTCTTGAAAAGGAGGTTATTCCTTACGATAATATCCGGGAAGCTGATGTGCTTTGGCAAAGGCGTGTTTGGAGGATTATTGATTCCCGTGAGAAGATGAACCTGCCTTTTAAGTATGAAGGAATCGACTGGAAGGATTTGAAACCTCTTGTATTTATACTTCGAGATGCTGCAGTATCAGGAGAAATTACCGTTTACCAGGAAGATAATTTTAAGACGGTAAAGCTTCCCGATGATGTAGCAAAAATCGGTGCAGGTAATGATACCATTCAACTTACTGACCTGGACGGAAATTACCTGAAGGACACTGTGCTGGTGCGTGAATTTGATCCTACGAAAGTTTCCAAATACAGGATAAAGGAAGACTGGTTTTTTGATGAAGAAACATCTTCGATGCAGGTTCGCATCATGGCTATAGCACCGTTGTATTATGATGATCAGATCCAGTTGGATCTTCCAATGTTCTGGGCCTATTATCCAACGGCTCGTAATGTGTTTGTAAAACAGGAAGTTTTTAATCCAAGAAACGATGCAGTGAGATTGAGCTGGGAAGATCTTTTTGAAATGCGTCTCTTCACCAGTTACATTTACAAGGAGTCAAACGTATTTGATCGCCGGATACAGGACTATGCAACGGGAACAGATGCTCTCCGCGAATCAGACAGAATCAAGCAGGACATATTTGAATACGAGCATGATGTGTGGTCGTATTGAGCTTAAATAAAATAGGATTGGAGCCCGGCCAGATGACCGGGCTTTTTTTGTGAAATACTGCTGGTACTAAGCAGATTTAAACAATATTTTATTCCTTATTTTCAATAGCAGCATCTTCAGAAACTGGAGGTGCATCATAATATCCACGAACGGTTTTCGCTTTGGCTTTTCCAATTACTTCTGTTAATTCTTCTTCAGTGGCAACTTTTATTTTTTCTACAGAGCGGAAATGGGCCAATAATTTTTCAGCAGTTTTATCAGAGATGCCCCTGATATCGAGCAGCTCTGAACGTAGCATAGCCTTGTCTCTTTTGCTGCGGTGAAAAGTGATGGCAAAGCGGTGTGCTTCATCACGAAGCTGCTGGATCAGGCGGAGTGAAGGAGATTTTTTGTCGATGTATAATGGCAGCGGGTCTCCTGGAAAATAAATTTCTTCTAATCGCTTTGCAATGCCGGCAACTGCTACTCTTCCCACCAATTCTAATTTTTCCAGGCTATTCATTGCTGCCCCCAATTGGCCCTTGCCACCATCAATCATGATCAATTGCGGCAGCGATTGTCGCTCATCCAGTAACCTTTTATACCGGCGAAAAACAATTTCTTCCATTGATGCAAAGTCGTTGGGGCCCTCTACAGTTTTAATGTTGTAATGACGATAATCTTTTTTTGAGGGCTTTCCGTTTTTAAACACCACAGTGGAAGCAACCGGAAAAGAGCCCTGAAAATTGGAATTGTCAAAGCATTCAATATGAACCGGTAATTCTGTGAGCCGAAAATCCTTTTGCAATTGTGCAAGAATTCTTTGAGCCGGAGATTCCCGTTTGTTTTCGAAATTCTCCTTCATCTTTGCCAGCAGGTAGTAGGAAAGGTTTTTTTCTGATAGCTCCAGTAATTTTTTTTTGTCGCCCCGTGATGGAACCGTTACAGTGATTTCATGATCTGGAAATTCAATGGCAAACGGAGCAATGATCTCTTTTGAAGTGCTTTGGAGTTGATTGCGCAATTCATGAATCACAAAAACAAGCAGCTCTTCTTTTTCCTCTTCTATTTTTTTATTGATCTCTAAGGTTCTTGTTTGAATGACGGAACCGTTTATGATCCGCATGCAATTCACGTATGCGTTCTTCTCATCTTCTTTAAATGAAAACACATCCACATTCGTGATGGTTGGATGAACCACCAGTGATTTGCTCTGGTAATCCTGCATGGCCAGCAGTTTCTTCTTCAACAGTTCAGCTTCCTCATAGCGGTAATTAATTGCATACTCCTGCATTTCCTGTTTCAGATTTTGAATCACTTCTCCAAGATTCCCTTTCAGTATGTGACGGATTTGTGCAATGCTCTTGTCATAATCATCTTTTGATTGTTTGGCTTCACAGGGTCCCCTGCAATTTCCGATATGAAATTCGAGACATACCCTGAATTTTCCTGCTGCAATATTTTTCTCAGTCAGGTTAAGGTTACAGGTGCGCAGTGGATACATTTTTTTGATGAAGTCAAGGATGCTGCGTACCCTTACGACGGAGGTATAGGGGCCAAAATATTCAGACCCATCACGCTCTATCATCCTGGTGAGGAATACACGCGGAAAATTTTCATTCTTAATACAGATAAACGGATAGGACTTGTCATCTTTCAGATTGATGTTATACCGTGGCTGGAAATTTTTTATCAGCGTATTTTCCAGCAATAACGCATCCTGTTCTGTTTCAACAATCGTAAACTCAATACGCCGTGCATGACGCAACATCACGCTTGTTTTATATTGCGAATGATTCTTTACGAAATAACTGGTAACACGTTTTTTTAAATTCTTTGCTTTTCCCACATAGATCATTGCATCGTGTTCATCAATAAAACGATAAACACCGGGATCGTCAGGAAGGTGAGCAAAAAGTTTTTTGAAGTCTTCAGTAGTCACCTTGTAAACTTCTAAAAAAATTGTGGAGAGTTAATAAACAGTTTCAGACGCAGAATGCCATGAAGGCATCGTGAGCGGATGATCATGATCTTATCTCCGGGTCAAAAGTATTTCCTGCTTCATAAAAAGTTTTTATTCCTGTTGAATTGGAAAGCTGAACGTTTAAATCACGTAGCTGGCCATCCTTTATACTATAGATCCATCCATGTACAGCAACTTTCTGGCCTCTCGCCCATGCCTTTTGAATGATAGTGGTGTTACAAACATTTACTACCTGTTCAATCACGTTGAGCTCGCAAAGGCGGTCTAACTTTTTGTGTTCATCTTCAATCTGGCTGATTTGTTTTTCATATTTTTTCCAGACTTCCTTGATATGCCGAAGCCAATTATCAATCAACCCGAGCTGAGTGTCTTTCAGTGCCGCCAGTACACCACCACAACCATAATGGCCACAAACAATTATGTGTTTAACGCCCAGCGTTTCCACCGCATATTCAATTACAGAAAGGCAGTTAAAATCAGTGTGCACCACCACGTTGGCGACATTGCGGTGTACAAATAATTCTCCCGGAAGTAATCCAACTATTTCATTGGCAGGCACACGGCTGTCTGCACAACCGATCCAGAGATATTCAGGTGACTGCTGCTGTAATAATTTAGTGAAGAAATCGGGTTGAGTAGCGCGCATTTTATCTGCCCATGCTTTATTTTTTTCGAAAAGGTGTTGAAGCGGATGCATAGGATAAATGTTTACAGTTAAACCGGAATGCTTACAAATTACTGATAAGTAGATAACGATGCAAATTAAATGAGACTTCTGCTAATCCTGATCAAATTTGCCGCCGGATAAAAGGAATTCTCTACGTAGTATATTTGACGGATTGCGCACAAATGATTCAACGAATTAGAGTGAGGTGAAAAAAATGCTTTCAAAAATCTGGTGGTTATTGAAGCGCACTTTTGTTGCGTTATTTATTTTTCATCTTTTGTATTTAGTGGTTGTGAAATGGATTAATCCGCCATTAACATGTACTCAATTGGGAAGTTTACTTTCGGGGTATGGCTTAAAGCGGGACTATGTCTCGTATCAGCAGATCAGCTCAAATGCAAAGCTGGCTGTGATTGCCAGTGAGGATCAGTTGTTTCCTGACCATAACGGATTCGACTTTACCAGTATTGAAAAGGCGATGAAGTACAATGAGAAGCATCCGAACAGAGTGAGAGGAGCCAGCACTATCAGTCAGCAGGTAGCCAAGAATGTATTTTTATGGCAGGGGAGATCATGGTTTAGAAAAGGGATGGAAGTGTATTTCACTTTTATGATAGAATGGATGTACAGCAAACAGCGTATTCTTGATCTGTACCTTAATGTAGCTGAAATGGGAGATGGGGTGTTTGGAATTGAAAGCGCCTCTCAAACTTATTTCAGGAAACCCGCTGCAAAATTAACAAGAGGAGAAGCGTCTATGATAGCAGCATCTCTTCCTAATCCGAAAGTGTACAAAGTGAAACCAATGAGCAGGTGGGTGGCGAAGCGCTATCCCTGGATTATGAAACAAATGAATCAATTGGAAGGAGATCCTGATATTCAGTCAGTGTTAAAATAAGCGGTATTAGTTCAATGATCTTTTGCGCTGGCTAACATTGACTTTAAAAAAAACACTTTCCAGATGGTAACTTTTCCCGGTTTTTCCATTATACTCCTGAATAATTTAATAGAATCTTTCCGGGATGATTAATTGTGAATGGCCCGAATCCCAAAAATAAATTGATGGCATGCTTTTCTATGGGAGGAAATTAATTTTGATCAACATTCGTAAAAATTCACTCCCTGATTCTTTCGTATTTTTGAACACAACTATTCTTTGCTTTCCATGATAATGACCTCAAGAAGTATATTTCTATCCACTCTTTTTTTATTGCCTGTGTTTACCTGCTTTGCACAAACAGGTGCCTGGAAACTTGCAAAGGATCAAAATGGTATAAAGGTTTACACGCGTCATGTTGATGGATACGTTGTTGACGAATTGAAAGCAGAACTTAATGTAAAAGCACCTATGAATGCGGTAGTAGCTGTAATTACAGATGCGACCCGTTATTCCGACTGGATCTATTCCTGTACTGAATCAAGCATACTTCTGAAGGTTAGTGAAACGGAACAGTACCAATACCAGGTGAATGATCTCCCATATCCATTTTCCGATCGGGATGTTTGCATTCATTTTAAAATAGGACAGGATCCGGTTACCAAAAAAGTGGTTACCAGTTCCACGGCTGAACCGAATTATATTCCTGCTAAAGAAGCATTGGTACGTATACCTGTTTTTATTGGTGGCTATGAGCTAGCACCGCAGGCTGATGGTTCCATCAATGTCACTTACCAGCTAAGGCTTGAACCTGGTGGTAGTGTACCTGATTGGCTGGTGAATTTATTCATTGTGAAGGGGCCTTATGAATCGACTTTGAAGTTGCGGGAGATGGTAGAAAGCAAGAAGTATGATGAAGTGAAGTTTGCTTTTTTGAATTAAGCGAAAGAACTGAGGATTTGATGAATGGGTTTTAATGATTTTTTTCTCCGGTTCCAAAAATGAAATCAGTGGTTTGCTGACCTGTTTCTTCATTGTATTTGGAGCAATCGGTTTCAATAGTAATTTCTCCGGAAGGAACCGGAAAATGTGCAGTGGGAGATATGTTCAGTGACTTATCCGCGTAACAACTTTTAATGAAATAAGCCCAAACAGGTAATGCCATACTTGCACCCTGCCCGTAGAAGGTGGATTTAAACCGGATTATTCGCTCTTCACCACCAACCCAACAACCTCCAACTACCTGGGGTGTAATTCCCATAAACCAACCATCGGTATTGTCCTGCGTGGTGCCTGTTTTTCCTCCCATTTCTGCTGTAATTCTAAACTTGTTTCTGATTCGGTTGCCTGTTCCATAATCAACTACATTCTCCAGCATTTTCACCATCACATAGGCTACCTGTTCTGAAACTACCTCTACCTGCTTGGAAGTGAAATCCTGTATCACGC
>JBDSEW010000008.1:0-4492 GCA_039919825.1 Chitinophagales bacterium
TGCAGGAAGAACACCCAATCCCTGTGTGCTTTGTAATACGCATATTAAATGGTCGGCACTGATAAAACGCGCAAGGCAGATGGATTGCGAATTGATAGCGACCGGCCATTATGCTCAAACCCGTGAAGAAAAAGGGCGCTTTGTGATCTCAAAAGGAGTAGATGACTGGAAGGACCAATCATATGTATTGTGGGGGCTGGCACAGGAAAACCTCGCTATAAGCCGCTTCCCGTTAGGGGGATTTCATAAAAAAGATATCCGTAAAATGTGTATGGAATGGGGTTACACAGACCTTGCGAAAAAAAGTGAATCCTACGAAATATGTTTTATTCCTGACAACGACTATCGTGGATTTCTTAAAAGGAGAGTACCGGAGCTTGAAGAAAAAGTAAGCGGGGGAAAATTTGTAAATACAAAAGGAGAAGTAGTTGGCACACATGAAGGATATCCATTCTTCACCATCGGACAACGCAAAGGACTCGGCATTGCACTGGGCAAGCCAATGTTCGTAACAGGTATTAATGCAGAAAACAACACGGTGGTGCTTGGAGAAGAGGATGATTTGCGAAGGAGTGGAATGACGGTGGGAGGTATCAATTTTCAGAAATATGCAGCGATTGAAGATGGAATGAAATCAATAACAAAAGTGCGCTACAAAGATGCGGGCTCACCGGGTCTCTTATATAATGATGGAAAGAAAGTAAGAGTAGAATTTGATACCCTTGTGAAAGGTATTGCTCCTGGTCAATCTGCTGTATTTTATGAAGGCAATGATGTGATTGGTGGTGGCATTATCCATTCAAGCTTTAATCTTTGATTAAGAATCAGCCTTTCGTCAATGGTCACCTCACAACTCAAGACGGTTTCAGTTTCTGCAGGTGCAATCATGTTGTGCATGTTCATTTTTTTATCAGCCTGTGAAAAGTCTTCTGTGGATATAGAGCCGATTGAAATTGACAAGAGTTATTTCCCGCTTTCATCCGGAAAATATATTATTTATGACGTGGATTCTATTGTATTGAGTGATTTTTTTGATACTACAGACACAGTGCATTACCAGGTTATGGAGCAGGTGGACAGTCCCTTTTTGGATGCTTCAAACCAGGAGGCATTCCGAATTGTAAGAAGCAGGAGGAATTCAGTGGGCGATGCCTGGATGGTTACAGACATCTGGTCAGCCAACCTGACTGAAACTACTGCTGAAAAGGTGGAAGAGAACCTGCGTTTTGTGAAATTGAATTTCCCTGTTTTATTAAACAAGACCTGGAAAGGGAATAGCCATATCAGTACAGATAGTCCTTTGGTGTACCTCAGCGATTGGGATTATAAATATACAGAAGTGAATGTTCAGTTACAGATCGATACAGCACAATTCGATTCAGTAGTAACAGTTACACAGCATGATGATGAAAATGCCATACAAAAAATACTGTACCTTGAAAAATATGCAAGAAATATTGGCCTCATTTATAAAGAAGAGCAAAACGTAGAAACCCAGCCCGGTCAATATCCTGATGGCTACATATTGATCATGAAAATCAGCGAACACAATTAATGCTATAGCGACTTCAGCACAAAAAATAGTATACAGCCTTTAGAATGTAAAAAGCCTCTCCATTCCGCAAAGGCCCTTTATCAAATGCTCAACTTCAATTTATTCTACAATTATCTTTCGTGTAACAGGAGTGAAAGTTCCTTTTATTTCTACCATGTATAACCCTTTGGTCCAGGTAGCTACATCCACTGTAAATGAAACGGTTTCTTCAGCAGCAACTTTTTTCTCATACATCACCTGGCCAAGCAGGTTACGAATCACAACCGTTGCTTCTTCAGTAACATGGGTCATATCAATAGTGAGATGATCATTTGCAGGAACGGGATAGACATTTATTCTGATCTGTTCCTGCTCAGCAATGGTTTCTTCCAGTTTCTGCTGCGTTATAAAAGTTTTTGTTTCAGAATATGCAGAAGCAACAATGGGATTCTTATGGCAGATCGTTTTTAAATTCCACTCATAAGTGGTACCCGGTAGCAGTCCAAGAATTTTTATTTTAGGTGACTTTATGGTTTTTGTTTGCCATACAGAGGAGCCCAATGGGCGATACCTTACCAGGTAACTGATTGCACCTGTTGCCGGCTGCCAGTTCAAAATCATCATTTCTGGTTTCTTGATTGCTTTCATGGTAAATCCTGAAACACGGCTGCATGGATTCCAGTCAAACTTAAATACGCGATAACTTTTCTGTCCAGCTTCATCGAATGTCATTTCCCAAACAATATTCTTGTTCTGATCTACTTCAGTCATATTGGGTATTCCCTGTTCAAAAACAATAGTTCCCCAGCTGATCATAGTATTTCCGTTTGGTAACCGCTGCACATTTCCTGAAGCCCGGGCATATACCTTATTTCCATTTACATCGGGATGCTCGTAAAACCAAATAAGGGTAGCGACTTTGTTTACTTCATCCAGTTGATATTCCTTAGCACTCGAAATTTCAGTGGGCAAGTAATTCCCATTGTTCAATATGGTAATGTTGCCATTGGCAATTCTGCGAACATCATGTTGCTCACTGAAATGCTTGGGAATATTGTCGTTAACGAAAGCAAATTGATTGTTTTCACCACCCATTCTCCACATGATAGCACCGGTTTCCCTGTTTATTTTGGTGATCTCATCCATATTACGGCAGGAAATCAGGAGGTTTCCATCTACATCTCTTTCAACGGCATTACCATGCACATAATCAACTTTTGTATTAGTAAGTGGTGTCCATTGATTAGCATCAGTGAAAAGGAAATGATCCCAGCTTCTCCATTCAAAGATCACCTCCTTGGTGGCATCAAGTTCTTGCACAATCAACCCTTGCACATCAGCCATTGGAGTACCACCATAAGCAGTCATATCAATGGTTTGGTGATTAAAGGCAATCACAAAATAGTGCCCGTCCTGAAGCATCTGAAAGTCGTGGCCATTTGTTTCCGTTTCATACCCATTTCCGCATCGAACGGAATCAATTTCATTGTAGTTGGAATCCACAATTTTCCACCATGTATTGGCATACTGAAAAAAACTCAGGTACCCAGTTTTATTGAGTTTGAAATCATGCCCGCTTTGGGCTTCATCCCGTGCAAATACCAGTGTTCCATCATTTTCAATAATGGTTGGAAAAGAATTGAAATCGTCTTCCTCCAGTTCCTGCTGATTGCAATAAAAAATTCTGCCTGGAGCAGGATTGTTGTTGACATTGATTACGAAAGTAGGGAAGGAGTCCGGTGTTTCAAATTGCTCTTCTTCCATTTTTTTGGTTGGATCATACCCGAATGACTCAATGAAATTATCAAGACTGCTTTCTTTATAACGCGTGTGTTCTTCGGCAGTTATCGCATTACGGGTGCTGAAGGTAAAGCTCGTTCCATTTACCTGCTCACCGCCTTCATGCCTTAATTTTGAATTAACAGTTACTGAAACAGTTTCTCCGTAAGAAAACTCTGGAAAAGGGTGCACTACCACTGTTTTTCGGTCATCGGATAATCGCGCTGTCCACGAGTGATTTCCGCTTATAGAGCCGGTAATCTGTAACAAATCCTTATTGGCAACTGAAGCGTTGTCGATAAATTGACCATTCCTGAGAATGATGCTTGTTTGTGGATTATGATGCTCCGATCCGGGCAGTGGATTAACATAACTGAACTGTGCCTGAGCCAATGATAATGACAGGCAAAAAACAAGCATTATAAAGATTGGTTTCATAACTAAAGGATGAAGAGGTTAAAGTTGGTTTGCAAGATCATGAATCAGCATGACAGCGCACGGGTATTACAGGACATAAGCAATCATCCGATTCATTAAAAAGATACTGTTTAATAAGTAATTAATGAATGCCTTGGTGAAATTGATTTCTTAATATCCCAAGGTCAGCCGCTTCAGATACTTGAATCTACAGATAGTTGGAAACTACCACATCAGAAGCATTCCCTGCCCGCTAATGAATCACCAATTGTTTATTGCTTATAGAATCTCCTGAAACCAATTTTACAGTATATATTCCTGATGGTAAATTGCCCACTGTAATTTCACGCTGACCTGTGCCTGCCGGTGCATTCCATGTTTCCTCATAAACTATTTCCCCAAGCAGGTTAATAAGTGAAAGCACTGCACTGGATTGTCCCACAAACGTAAGTTCAATAGTAACCTTTGAACTGGCAGGGTTTGGATAGAGGGTGAAAGAGGAACTTTTTGCTGAAAGTAATGGCACCGAACTGGCGATGGTATTAAATTGGTGTATGGTTGAAATTGAAGAAGTATCTGTAAATTTTTCACAAATAGACCGGACACGATAATCGTACACAGATTCCGGGATAAGATTATCAAGTGAAATGAAATTGTCCGTGGTAGGAATTGAAATCCAGTCAGAGGCAGTTGCTAACTTATATTCGAAAACATAAGAAGAGGAGTTACTGGGATCTCCCCATTCAACAAATACTGAATCTG
>JBDSEW010000061.1:0-6562 GCA_039919825.1 Chitinophagales bacterium
ATGTGACCTTGGGGATGGCTGGGATGATGTGCACAATGATTCTCCTGCTGTCAGACAAAAGGCATTGGAGATGGGTGCTAATATAATTCAGTATGTGTTTTCACTTAAAGGAGAAAAAGGAACTTGAAGTCGGAAGTAGTTAGTAGTTGGTAGTTAGTCAGAGTTTTTGACAAAGCGGATAGTTGATTGTTGTTGAATGGAAGCATCATTAGATCATAGTTTATAGCTCATATTTTATAGTTTACTGCTGCTCTTGATAATTTGCCGGTTGATTTTTTTTACCAATGCCGGCCCCTCATAAATAAGGCCTGTATACACCTGAATGATAGCTGCACCAGCAGCAATTTTTTGCATGGCTTCTTTGGCTGAATGAATTCCTCCCACCCCAATAATCGAAAATTTACCCATTGATTTTGAGTGAAGATATTGAATGATTTCTGTAGCGCGATTGGTGAGTGGCTTTCCGCTCAATCCGCCGGCACCACATTTTTCAATCAGTAAAGGAGATGACCGAAGGTCTTTTCTGGTAATAGTAGTATTGGTTGCAATGACTCCCGTAAGTTTTGTTTGTAAAATGATTTCGATGATATCCTCTAACTGTGTGAAAGTAAGATCAGGGGCAATCTTAAGCAGGATAGGTTTTGGGAATTCATGCTGGTGGTTTAGTTCCTGTAACCGGGAAAGCAGTTTTGTCAGTGGTTCTTTTTCCTGCAGGGAACGCAACCCGGGAGTATTGGGCGAACTTACGTTTACCACAAAGTAATCTACATAATCAAAAAGCTTTTCAAAACATATTTCATAATCGCTGATGGCTTTTTCATTCGGAGTAGATTTATTTTTTCCGATGTTGCCACCGATCACCACTTTTTTACGGTCAATATGTTTTAACCGCGCTACCATCACATCTACACCCTGGTTATTGAATCCCATGCGGTTGATCAACGCTTCATCTTTCGGTAGCCGGAAGGAACGTGGACGGTCATTGCCAGGTTGCGGAAGCGGAGTTACTGTTCCCACTTCAATGCTTCCAAATCCAAGGGCGCTCATCGCACGGATGTGCTTTGCATCTTTATCGAAACCTGCAGCTAATCCGATGGGGTTTATGAAATGAAGCCCCATTACATTTTTTTCCAGGGAAGGGTTTTCTATGCACCACAACTTACGGATCAGCCATTCACCACCCGGAATTTTGATAATGATTTCAAGCAACCAGATAACGAATTGATGTGCGTTTTCAGGTGAAAGAAGAAAGAACAGTGGTTTTAAAAATAGTTTGTACACCCTCGATTAACTTCGTGGCAAAATTAGAATACACTTTTGAAAGAAGTGGATTAAAATTAATTCTTCAGCACAACTCATCATTTCACCTCACCCCTCATACCACTCTCATCATGAATAAAAATATTCCGTTGGCCGAAAGAATGCGCCCTCAATCGCTTGATGAATTTATAGGGCAGGAGCACCTGGTTGGAAAGGATGGCGTGCTGCGAACACTCATCGAAAAAAAACAAGTACCCTCTATGATTTTTTGGGGTCCTCCCGGTGTAGGAAAAACCACGCTGGCGCAGATCATCGCAAGAGCAGCAGGCCTTCCTTTTTTTACGCTTAGTGCCATTAGTTCAGGAGTAAAAGATGTTAGGGAAGTGATTGAGACTGCAAAAAAAGCTGGTAAGGCCATTTTATTCATCGATGAAATTCACCGGTTTAATAAGTCCCAACAGGATTCGTTGCTGGGGGCGGTAGAAAAAGGAGTAATAACTCTCATCGGGGCCACTACTGAAAATCCCTCCTTTGAAGTGATCTCTCCGCTCTTGTCGAGGTGCCAGGTTTACGTGCTGAAAGACCTTGACAAAAAACATTTATTGGAATTGCTCGATCGGGCGATTCGCGAGGACGAACATCTGAAGGTTAAAAAAATCAAGATACAGGAAGACGAAGCATTGCTCCGGTTAAGCGGTGGTGATGCAAGAAAGTTGCTCAACTTATTTGAACTGGTTGTTGATACGATTGATGACAAGGAAGTACTGCTTACTAACGAAACAGTAAGTTCCATCGCGCAGAAAAAAATTGCTTTGTATGATAAGTCAGGGGAGCAGCATTACGATATCATTTCGGCTTTTATTAAATCGATGCGTGGCAGTGATCCGAATGCTGCAATGTACTGGCTTGCAAGAATGATTGAAGGTGGTGAAGATCCGAAGTTCATTGCCAGGAGGATGCTGATTCTTGCTGCAGAAGACATTGGCAATGCCAATCCCACAGCATTGGTGCTGGCCAATACTTGTTTCCAGGCAGTGGAGGTGATCGGTTATCCTGAATGCCGGATCATTCTTTCACAAACTGTTATTTACCTCGCAACTTCACCCAAGAGCAATGCTTCCTATATGGCAATTGAAGATGCATTAAGTATGGCGCGCCAGCAGGGTGACCTGCCGGTGCCTCTTCCTCTTCGCAATGCGCCCACCAAACTGATGAAGGAGTTGAATTATGGGAAAGACTATCAGTACGCGCATTCTTACGAAGACAACTTTGTTTCACTCGAGTTTCTACCGGAAAAAATAAGCGGTACAAAATTCTATGATCCGGGAAATAATCCGAGGGAACAGGAGTTACGGGATTTCCTGAAGAAACGGTGGAAGGAGAAGTATGGATATTGAGTGGTGAATGGTCAATAGTCTGCGGTCAACAAATATTGAATATTCAATATTCAATATTCAATGGTCAATGGTCAATGGTCAATGGTCAATGGTCAATAGTCAATAGTCAATAGTCAATAGTCAAGTCATTGGTGAGTTGCAAATTGCAAATTGCCAGCTATCTTTAGCATCTTCAATCAGCGGATGGGAATCGTAAAACGTCAGAGTATTCAGGCTTCGGTAATCTCTTACATCGGAGTGCTGATCGGATATGTTAACCTTATTTATCTTTTCCCGGAATATCTTACACTGGATCAGTTTGGATTGACACGCCTGATCATTTCAGTAAGTGTGGTTTTTTCACAGTTTTCATTGCTTGGAACCACCGTTTCTATCTTGCGTTTTTTCCCATACCTGCAGGATAAAAAAACGGGACATCACGGTTTGCTTTCTTTTTTATTACTGATTTCCATGGTGGGGTTCGTGGTTTTCAGTGTATTGCTGTTGCTGCTGCATGCGCCAGTCACCAGCTTGTTCATTGAAAGGTCCGCTATTTTTGTCGATTACTACTATTACGTGTTTCCGCTTTCTTTTTTCCTGATGGTGTATGAATTGTTTTATATGTACATGCGGGCGCTCTTTAAAAATGTGGTAGCCATACTGATCAAGGAGGTAGTGCTCCGGCTCCTGCAAACCGGTGCATTGGTGTTATTCATTTATAATGTTGTTGATTTTGATGGATTCTTTTTGCTTTTTATAGGGAGTTATTTGGTTCACCTGGTGGCTATCCTGGTTTATACTTTATACCTGAAACAACTTTTTATTTTTTCCAAGATTGATTTCATGGGATTAGTTTCTGTTCGCCAGGTTATCCGCTATTCCATGTTTATGTTTGTAGCTGCTCTTTCTGCTTATTATACTTCCAATATTGACCAGATCATGATTGGTTCCATGATTGGTGCGGAAAGCAACGCTGTTTATGCCATTG
This sequence comes from Chitinophagales bacterium, assembly GCA_039919825.1. GTDB lineage: Bacteria > Bacteroidota > Bacteroidia > Chitinophagales > UBA10324 > JACCZZ01. The sequence goes on from JBDSEW010000061.1 coordinate 3,625, forward strand.
CTTTTTTTATCGGAACGATGATCCAGATACCTGGCCGTGCAATGAACCAGGTTGCACTGCCCATTATAACAGAGAGTTGGAAGCAGCATGACCTTAAAAAACTACGCGAGATCTATGCACAAACTTCTTTAAATCAGCTCATCATCGGCGGATTTATTTTTTTATTAGTCTGGGTTAACATTGACCTGCTCCTCAGCACGTTGAAAGATGCTTATCTCGAGGTAAAACCTTTAATTCTTATAGTTGGACTCGGAAAATTATTCGACCTGGCTACGGGTGCCAATGCTGAAATTCTTGTACTGTCAAAGCATTCTAAAGTTACCATGGCCACTTACGTCTTCCTGATTATTGCTTCCACCCTTGCCAACTTGTTGCTGATTCCACTATGGGGACTTATTGGTTCGGCAGTCGCCACAGCGGTTTCCTTAATCCTGTATAACTTAATAAGAATGATTTTTTTGTACGGTACTTACCGCTTGCAGCCTTTCAGTGGTAATACTTTAAAAGCCTGTTTGCTGATTATAGCTGGTTTTGGAATGTATTACTTACTACCTGATCTTGGCAACAAATGGGTTAATGGTTTTTGCCAAACTACCTTTATCACACTTGCTTTTGCTGTATCGCTCATTTTTTTCAGGATATCCCCTGAGATCATGGCCTCTTATCATTGGGGCCGTGAAAAACTCAATATATAATAAACTGCTTTAAGATATTAATCGACGGAAAGTATCCTGCCAGATTCCTAATTGTGGATTGCGCTATTCTTCTGTTTGTTTATCTAAGAGGTATCGTTTACCTTCGAGTCACTAATTCACCACCATACAAAAAAATGAAGATTCTTACTCGCCTGGTTTTTGCCATTTCCATTTGTTTTTTTTCATCACATGCCACATATGCACAGTTGATTGTCGGTACGGTCTCGACACCGGAAGAGCTGGCTGCAAGCCTTGTTGGAGGTGGAGTAACAATCAGCAATGTCACACTGAATTGTCCAACAGGTGCATGGGGTTCATTTGATGGAACCAACTCAAATCTGGGAATGGATTCAGGAATCATTCTTGCCTGCGGAAACATCAACAATGCTGTAGGACCTAATGTTTCGAGTGGAATAACCACAGATTATTTTGCGGATGGTGATCCGGACCTGGAAGCACTTGCCGGACAGGTAACCCATGATGCCTGCGTGCTGGAGTTCGATGTGAAGGCAACCGGTGATACTTTAAAGTTCAAGTATGTTTTTGGGTCAGATGAATATACAGAGTATGTCGGGTCAATCAATGATATTTTTGCTTTCTTCATCAGCGGACCGGGAATTACCGGCGAACAAAATATCGCACTTCTTCCAGGAACTACGGATCCGGTGGCCATTTTTACAGTGAACTGCCTCAATGGATCTCCCTATTATATTTGTAATGATCCTCAAAATAGTCAATGTCCCTCCAGCTACAATTGCCCCACCAATTCAAATCTAACCACGATTGAATACGATGGGATCACAGTGGTTTTAACAGCTGTTGCAGTTGTGCAACCCTGTGAAACCTACCACCTTAAACTTGCTATTGCCGATGCATCAGATGGCATTTTGGATTCAGGCGTATTTATTGAAGCAGGCAGCCTGGTAGCGGCCGGAATCACTGTCGAACCGGTTTCCGCTTATATCGATCCTGTCACCAATCTTCCTTCTGTAGTGGAAGGTTGCCTTGATGGTTCATTTGCTTTTACCCTTTCCAATCCGTTACCTGATTCCTCTTACATTCATTATTTAATTGGAGGCACTGCCATTGAAGGGACGGATTATTCGCCTATACCGGATAGTTTGTTGGTTTTACCAGGTGCTACCAATATTTCATTGGGAATTCACCCGCTTTCAGATGCAATTGCTGAAGGAGCAGAATCAATCACACTGTATCTTTTTCTGAGTTGCTCTCCTGTACCTTACGACAGCGCCACTATTTATATTGTTGACAATATTAACGCTGTGGCCAGTAGTGATACCACTATTTGTGCGGGACAAAGTGTAACCCTCTCCGTTAACAATGCAGACTCCTATACCTGGGGACCGGCAAACGGATTGAGTTGCACGAACTGTCAGAATCCCGTTGCGACTCCGGCGGGCACCACTTCTTATATTGTGTTTATTACCATTGGAACCTGCACTGCAGCGGATACTGTCAATATTAATGTAGATAATCCCACACCCGTGAATGGCGGGGGTGATTTAGAAGTTTGTTTTGGGCAGTCGGTGCAACTCAATGCAAGTAATGCTACTTCTTATACATGGACACCATCCACCGGTTTGAGCAGTACCACGGTTCCTAATCCTACTGCAACTCCATCTGTAACCACCACTTATTATGTTACGGGTGTTAATGGTTGCTTTACCACCACTGATACCATCACGGTAGTAGTTCATCCTTTACCCGATGTTTCTGTATCTCCGGGCCTTACGGTTTGTCCCGGTGATGAAGTTGATTTATTTGCCTCCGGTGGCGTCACTTATGCCTGGTTTCCAACAGACGGAGTAACTGATCCAAATAGTCAGGCAACTACAGCCACTGTTGATTTCACCACAGAGTACACAGTTTTGGTAACAGATATTTTCGGGTGCATTGATACAGGCACAGTTTTAATTACCACTTATAACCTGCCTGATATCACTATAAGCCAGGATACACTGATCTATCTTGGCAATAATTATCCGATTATTGTTACAGGAGGCAACAGTTACCAATGGTCTCCCGCGGCTGGATTAAGTTCTACGAATACTGCGGATCCCATTGCCACTCCAACAGTTACCACTACGTACACGGTTACCATCACCACGGCTGATGGCTGCATCATTGTTGATTCTGTAACCATCATCGTCATTTATGATGCACTGGTGGAAGTTGCGGGTGCATTTTCACCCAACGACGACGGGAACAATGATATACTGCAC
>JBDSEW010000085.1:0-5685 GCA_039919825.1 Chitinophagales bacterium
TGCCTGAAAAAAATGTGCCGGTGTCGTTCCTGAATCTTGCATTGTCCAAAGCTTATTTTGAGGCCGGTGGGGTTGAAAAGGGCGCAGCAATGCTCGACAGGTTACTGACTGTTTACGCTGATAAGTTGAAATACTATGCTTCTCTTCCTGTTGAAAAACGAAAATATTTTACGTCTGACATCAATGAAGGGGTGTATGTGCTGAATGAAATCAATGACCTTTCTGAAAAGAATAACCAAACGGAACTGAATAAAAAAGCCCAGGAATCTTTTCAGCGGTACATGAACCTGTACACACCACCAAACAAGTAGCGACACGATGCTTCGCGCCGAAATCGTAGCGACGCGATGCTTCGCGTCGAAATCGCAGCGACGTAATGCTTCGCGTCGAAATCGCAGCGATGTGATAATTCGCATCGAAACCGTAACGATGAGATGATTCACGCCGAATTTCGACGTGATACCTAACATTGAAAAATATTGAATCAACATCAATAACATTGGAAAAACCGTATACGAGAAGCCTTCCGAAAAACCAGTTTATTTACGGATTGCATCCGGTGGAAGAGGCATTGCTCGCCGGCACCACGATTGAAAGAATTTTCATTCAAAAAGGAATGCACAAAGAAGGGGCCACGCAGATTCTCCGCACTGCCCAGCAGCAGGAAATTCCGGTTTTGTTTGTTCCCATTGAAAAATTGAACCGGCTGCACCGCAACCACCAGGGCGTTGCTGCAGTAGTTTCACCGGTGCAGTTTTATAAAACAGATGATATTCTTTCGCAAGCTTATAGTAAAGGTGAAGATCCGTTATTGATCATTGCCGACCGTATAACAGACGTACGCAATTTTGGCGCGATTGCACGCACGGCGCTCTGTAGTGGAGTGCATGCATTGATCATTCCGCAAACAGAAACCGCCGCATTAAATGCCGACGCCGTAAAAGCATCTGCCGGAGCATTGAATAAGATTCCTGTATGCAGGGAGAAAAATCTGGTTCAGCTGGTAAAACAGCTTAAGCTCAATGGAATCCAGGTAATCGTTTCAGAAATGAATGGAGCGAAATTTATTTTTGAAGTGGATCTGAAGGTCCCTACGGCCATCATCATGGGATCAGAAGGCGAAGGTGTTGCTCCGGAACTGCTGCGAATAGCAGATGAGATCGTTAAAATTCCAATGGCCGGAAAGTTTGAGTCACTGAATGTTTCTGTGGCGGCAGGAATGATTTTATATGAAGTGATGAAGCAAAGAATGAAGCTGGTATAATTTCATTCGGAAAGTATCGTGAAGCAGCCGCTTATTTCCAGGTTGCAATTTCAATAGTTCACTGAAAGCATATTTATAAAAAGAAGAGGCTGTCTCAAAAGGTCCGGAGTAGCCGTCATGCCGAATTTATTTCGGCATCTGCTCTCTTTGGGGAACAGATCCTGAAACAAGTTCAGGATGACTTCAAGACTTTTGAGACAGCCTCTTACTTCCACTATTGTTGTTAAGCCGGCAATGGCAGGATTTAATCCTTCATTATTTTCACAAAACGTACATCATCATTCAATGTAACTTTTAATAAATAGATTCCGGCAGGCATTCCTGATAAGGATTGCGAAGTTAACGGATGATTGAAGGAAACCGTTTGGTGCCATTGTTTCACCAATGAACCGGATGGATTATAGAGATCAAGACGCGCTTTTTGTGATTCCTGCACACCGATATACACGTTGAGCTGATCGTGTACCGGATTTGGATAAGCAATCACTTCTTCATTTACAGGATCAAGTACAAGTGCGGTGGTTATAAGTGAGCTGTCGAGAATAATATTTTCATCACCGGGTTCATATGGTAACCAGGTAAAGAATGCCAGCATCATTTCGTCAGTGGTGTGTTCACCGGCTTCTACATCCTGCGGTGGATTGCTGGGGTTATCCGGATTGTTTACGGTATTGTCGTAAGTGGCTTCAGCCTGTAATATAGACGGGTCGGTGATATGAACAGGTTTCTGATAATTATAAAATCCCTGCCAGTGAAATGACCAGTTGGGAATATTGATCAGGCGGGTGGTATCTGCATTTTCATCCAAGGACCATACTTTAAATGATTTGCCGATCCGGTGCATGTGAGGAAAGATGGAGATAAGTGAAATGTCGCCATATTCCCAGAAGAAAGATTCATGGAAAGTTCGAATGGTATTCGCAGGAATAAAGAGCGGCCCGTCATCGAGATAATCAAAATGATTGAGGATCGCATCCACATGTACTTCACGGATCACCGGTTGCGCCGGCGTAAACTTCAGATTCACGGTAGTAATATCAGAAAGTCCTTCGCTGCCTGGTGCATAATGCATTTCAATACCAAAATCTGATCCTGCGGGAATGAGTATGCCCATGTTGGATGGCAATGAAAAGATGCCACTGCCGGGAGCCCATGCACCGATGATGTAGGAATCATTGTTGATTGGACCAACACCATAACTTTCATAACCGGGTAATGGATCATCCTGGTCGTAATTCCACGACCAGTTGGTGGGATCATAAAAGATCACGACGTGGTGAACAATGGAGCCATTGCCAGGCAAATATTCAATTTGATTGAGGAAGACATCCTGTGTGAAATTCGAATGCACTACAAACGTACGGTACTGATCTTCGTTCGCAGGAACTGTGTACGAAGGAGTTTGTAAACCAAGATCCACAACAGGTAGTTGTGAACCTGTTTGAAATACAGGTGGAGGAGGAGCCGTTGCCAGATCGCCGGAAGGTGCTCCGGCTGCTACCCACGTAGAAATAGTATTGATGTCGGTTTCTGAGAGGTAGCGCTCATCCTTGAAATGGGTATAGTCAGGATCAGCCTTCCAGGGCGGCATCAGTTTCGATTCCGTTTGTGCCTGTATGCTGAAAGCATTGTTCACCGCATCCTCATAACTCATCAGGGTAAACGGCCCGATACCTCCTTCACGATGGCAATTGCTGCAGTTGTTGTAAATGATGGTGGCTACATCATCGGCCCACGTGGGTGTTTGGGCATTGCTTTTTGAAATGCAGGCTAACAGCAATAATGCAATAGGAAAAAATTTCTTCATGGTGACAAGTTGAGGTTTGGGGTGAAGCGTAGCAGTTGGTGAATGGTTACAACTGGTGGCAGAATTTTTTTGAGTTTACAGGGATAGAACGGAAATTAATGAAAACGTTACATCGAAGGAAACGATTTATTATTTGTATAAGGGTTTTATTAAGATACCCCAGTTAACCTGTCTTAGCGTTGCGATTGCTGTTAAATACTCCAAATAAAAATTGATAGGTTCAAAAAGGTAAGATGACCTTGTCATGCTGATCCCAGCAAACAATCTTAAGAAGAATATTCTTTAAAAAAGGTTCTTCGCTGCGCTTTAGAAAAACAAAACACGATCTCTAAATTCAAAGGGAGCAACCTTTAAAAATGGACGGGTAATCACGTTATATCTTAATGGATGATGAATCAAAGGAACCGCACGTTTAAAGCCAATACTGTTTCAGGCCAATTAAAATGGCACATTCGCAAGCATATCCTTCGTCATTCCATCTAAATCATACTCCGGTTTCCATCCCCAGTCAGTGCGCGCTACTTCATCATTAATACTTTCTGGCCAGCTCTCCGCAATCTTCTGGCGAAAATCGGGAGCATAATCAATCTTGAAATCAGCAAGTACTTTTTTAATAGAAGTGGCTTGTTCTTCAGGGGTGAAAGAAATTGCAGAAATGTTATAGGAAGAACGCACTTTCACTTTTTCAGCAGGTGCTTCCATCACTTCAATCGTTCCGCGAATGGCATCGGGCATATACATCATTGGTAATCTCGTATGTTCAGCAAGAAAGCAGGTATAGTGGTTGTTTTTCTTTGCTTCAAAGTAAATGTCGATGGCATAATCTGTAGTGCCACCACCGCCGGGAGTTTTATAGCTGATAAGGCCCGGATAACGCACGCTTCGTACGTCCAGGTTTCTTTTCTGAAAATAATAATCACACCATCTTTCACCAGCCTGTTTACTGATGCCGTAAATGGTATTGGGTTCCATCACAGTCCATTGAGGTGTATTTTGCCGTGGTGTGGTTGGGCCAAATACTGCAATAGTGCTGGGCCAGAATAGTTTTTTCACGCCAAGATCTATACAGGCATCCAACACCTGTCGCAGACCTTTCATATTTACACGCCACGCAAGCTCAGGATTTTTTTCTCCGGTAGCTGAAAGAATGGCTGCAAGGTGATAGATCTGTGTCACCTCATGCTTTTTCACCGCTTCATACAAGCTTGATTTGTTCAATACATCGAGCCGTAGAAACAAACCTGAATCACGAACTTCAGCACTGGGCTCTTTCAAATCAGCCGCAATTACATTTTTATACATTTTTCTCAGTGCCATGGTAAGCTCTGAACCAATTTGCCCGCAGGCCCCAATCACAAGAACTGTGTCAGTAATGTTCATATGGTAAAATGATGGTGGTGTGGACAAATGTAAATAATTTGATCATCAGCCGCACAACTAATGCCCTTTGTGTTCAGTACTTGTCCTTATCAGTTTTTGGCTATTTTTACCGGCTTCATTATTATCTTCCCATGAAAGAGAAAAAAATAGAAAAACCTGATACCGTTAAAATTATCCCTGATAAAAAGATTACAGTTGAAAAAATGGAAACCGGAATCTTTCGGCAGATTATTCCGCACATAGTAGCACTGCTCGTTTTTGTGTTTGTTAATCTTCTCTTCTTTTCGCCGATGGTGCTGGATAATAAAATGATCCGGCAAAGTGATATTATCCAATATAAAAGTGTATCCAAAGAAATTACGGATTACTACCAGCGAACCGGAAAGAGTACGCTGTGGACGAATGCATTATTTGGCGGAATGCCTACCTTTCAAATAGGTGTAAAGTATGAAGGCAATTTGCTCCAATACCTCGAAAAAATAGCTGCCCTTGGTTTTCCCCATCCTTCGCAACTGTTGCTGTTTGCATTTATTGGCTTTTATATTTTGCTGGTATTAATGCGTGTCAGTCCGTGGTTAGCCATAGGTGGAGCACTTGCATACGGGCTCGGTTCGTATAATCTCATTTTACTGGAGGCTGGACATACATCAAAGTTACATGCCATTGGATTGTTGCCATTGGCTGTGGCGGGAATACTGTTACTGCGTCAAGGGAGATTTTTCTGGGGAGCGGCAATCACTGCTGTTGCATTATCACTTCAGATATATGCCAATCACCTGCAGATTACCTACTACCTGATGTTGCTAATGGTTATTTATGGAATTGTAGAATTGGTGTTTGCAATTCGCCAAAAACAATTTAATAACCTCTGGATGGCCGGTGGACTGGCTGTTGTTTGTGCACTCTTCGCAATCTTATCCAATCTCTCGAGCTTGTGGTCAACATATGAGTACCTGCCTTCTACTATTCGCGGACCTGCTGAGCTGTCTTCCAACAAACAATCATCAGGAGGTCTCGATAAAGATTATGCAATGTCGTGGAGTTATGGAAAAATGGAAACCATGACGTTGCTGATTCCCGATTTTAATGGCGGCTCCTCAAATGCAAAAATGGGAACCGATACCCATTTGGAAGCATTGTTGCGGCAATACCAGGCTCCACCCGCTCAAATCACCAGCTTTCTGAATAATGCTCCAATGTATTGGGGTGATCAACCTTTTACTTCAGGTCCGGT
>JBDSEW010000175.1:0-5074 GCA_039919825.1 Chitinophagales bacterium
ACAGTCTTGACCCCTGCTGTCCAAATGGATGCGGAAGTTCAAACAGCCAGTGTAACACCGGAGCTGTAACACCGCCATTGGGTCAACCTATTCAAAAATCCTATCGCGACTGGAATGCGGGATGGCCGCAGGATTCATGGTCTACTACAGAAAATGCTATTTACACACAGGCAGCTTATGTGAAATTACTGTCGTGGTTCTTAGGTGGCGCATGCAATGCATTCAGTGAAAAAGAAAAAGTTTCGTTGCAAAAGGTCTCCTTATTACTGTATCCGAATCCTGCAGGAGATATCATTACTGTTGATGCAGATGATTACAATAATGAGCCGGTCAACATCCGGATATATTCGTTGGAGGGAAGGATTTGGATGGAAGAAAATAATGTACGGTTGCCGTTACAAATTTCCCTTGATCATTTATTGAGCGGGAATTATGTGGTGATGGTGCACTCGAATTGGCAGGTATTGACAGGAAAATTTTTGAAACAATAGCTGTTGTTTATTCGATCCAGCCTTCAGCTGGATTAGTTGGATGGCTGGCTCTTGATTTTGCTTTTTCAATCAACCGTTCAATAATAAGATCGGCTAAAACTTTTGCAGGCGGTTGATCGGGTTTTGAGGCTAGCGTTGCTTTTGCTTTGTTTTCATCCACGTCAATTCTGTAGAGCAGCCAGAGCAATTTTTCGTAATCGTGTTGGAGAAATAAATTGAGTTTGTCTATTAACGTCTCCCGGATTTTGCTAAATGAATTTTCATCAATTTCTATTTTGGGGAAATCAAGATAGGTGGTGAGGAGTTGCAGGAGTTGGGACTGGATGGTGATATGAACCGGAGTGCTCATTTTAATCTTCTAAAAATTTGAAAAGGGAAAAAGCCTGCCTTTGAAAAATGAAATGTATGCTTTTAATTCAGGAACTTGCTGAAGGGTGAGCAATTATCCGGTGGTTTTCCAATTTTCTGTTTTTTCGATTTGGATAACTTGTTACCCATTATCCAATCAGCACTGCATTCCATTTATGCAATCACTTCCTTGAAGCGGTTATTCAGTAGGAACTTCCTTATAATTAACCTCTCGCTCCCTTCAAGGCAAGTCATTCAGGAGGAATCGCCTTCACTTATGCAGAAGATTTCCCTTTAACTTGTCAGCAGATTATTCATTTTAGGATGGATCATCCTGATCAACTCAATTTTCCTCTCCCGACTCAAATCCTTAATCTCGTCTTCTTATTTGAATGCCATTTTTATTTTAGGATAACATTTATAATAAAAGGATGTTCAGACTGAATGACTCCGATGATTTTACATCTGTGAATACTTGTAAGGAGGTTCCTCCTGAATTACTCAGATTATTTTACACATATGCTTGCTTGTAAGGAGGTTCTTTATGAATGGCAGCAATGATTTTACCTGAATGACTCGTAATTTAGGATTTAGTGGATTTCACAAATATGCCAACGGCAAAAAGCACTTTTAAAATTTCTCCACCACACCCAGGCCAAACAATGCAAAATCATACTTCACCGGATCTTCAGGATCAAACTCCTTTAATTGAGCAGTAAGCTCAAGGGCAGTTTTCCAGTTGGTTTGTTTGCTTTTGATTAATCCTAATTTCCGGGCAACACGGTCCACATGCACATCGCACGGGCAAATCAACTGCGCCGGTTCTATTTTTCTCCACAAGCCGAAATCAACTCCGCAATTATCTTTCCTAACCATCCAGCGCAGAAACATATTCAGTCGCTTGCAGGTTGAATTTCTTATTGGAGTAGCAATGTGCTTCCTTGTGCGCCTGGGAGCATCTTCCAGCGAAAAAAACAATTCATGAAAGCCTGCCAGTGTGGACATTATATTTTCATCCTTTGGAGAAATAAACTTCGCGAATGCTGTTTCGAGAGATTTGTTTGCCTGATAAAAATTTCTGAAGAAATGAATAAAGTATAAGGTATCAGTAGGATTAAAAGTTCGGTGCTTGAAATGCAAAAACCGCTGAAGGTCTTTTTCTTCGTGCTGCATTACAAAATCATACGGTGCGCGATCCATCAATTGCATCAGCCGGTTGCAACTGTTTAAAATGCTGGTGCGATTACCCCAGGCAAGCGTTGCTGCAAAGAAGCCCGAGATTTCAATATCCTGCAGCTTTATAAACTGATGTGGGATGCTGATGGGGTCAGAGGGAATGAATTCGGGCCGATTATAATGCCTGACTTTTTGATCGAGAAATAGTTTTAGCTTTAAGAATTCTTTCATTCGAAAATTATTGATGTATGCGACAAAAATACATCCTCATTATCTCAATTCTATTTATCACCAGGGATGTGGAAGGCCAATTACCGATGGGTATATATGAAACCATTGGAGCTGATACTTCCATTCAATGCATGGATGCAATTAACGCATACAGCATTTGGGGTACTGAGTTATGGGCTGGTACAAACAAAGGTGTGTTCCACTTCACTAATACCGATAAAACATTTTATGATTCACTTAATTCCTCTTTGCCTGACAATAATATTACAGCGATAGACGCAGGCAATGAGGGGAATATCTGGATTGGCACCAACCATGGATTGTGCAGGGCCGAAAACTCAGGTTTGAATTGGGATTGTTTTAATACTTCGAATTCTTCGCTCCCTTCCGACTCCATTACCTCAATAATTTCATTTAGCGATGATTCTGCCTGGATAGGTACGAAGAACGGATTGGTTTTATACACGAGCCTGGATGATACTTTTAAACTATTCAATACTGGTAATTCATTACTGCCCGGTAACCACATTCAATGCCTGGAACGATATTTCTTCATTCCTGAAAGCTATTCTCCAAAGCCCTTGTATGTAGGAACTGATTCCGGTTTATTAATTATTAATGGAAGTGATTGGAAGGTTTACAATACAGCGAACTCAGCATTAACGAATAATGATATCAGATCAATAGCGGTAGGCGGATATTTTGAAGGAAATCTATACACCTCGATCGCTACTTATGGTGGAGGAGTAATTAAACTGGAGGATACAACCTGGAGTTTTTTTAACACATCCAACCAATTAATAAAAACTGACAGCCTCGATCTTATTGAAGATTTCGTTGGTGGAACTATCACCGGATCAAAAACTGATTCCTTATATTTAAATTCAGATTATTATCCGGCCGATGATTTTCTTCAGGTTGATGATGATATTTCTAATCCAATAACCGCGGTCTCCTTCAATCGTGGTAATGGTTCATGGCTTTGGATAGCAACGGAGAATGAGATATATCGTGGTGACTTTACACAAGGAATAAATTCTGTTTCACCAGCAATTCCAAATTGGAAAGCAACCATTGATGGCAAGAATTTACTTCTTTACGAGATTCCCGCTTCGAATGATAAAATGGTACTGAAGATTTATGATGTAACCGGAAGATGTTTCTTCGAAAAACAATTTTTCAACCATTCCTCCTCTTCCTGCTCTTTTGATATTCCGGAGCTTTCCAATCAAACTTATATTATTCAATTACAGCTAAGCAGTAAAATTGAAACACTCAAAGTGATAAAAGCAAACTAAAGTGATATAAAAAAACTCAGCGCCTTAAACCCTGTCTGGTTACTGAAAAGCAACAGGTCAGTGTTAAGGCGCTGATCCGTAGAAAATACTTTATGCGTTTACCGCTATTGGTTTCAGCTTGATGATGCGCATCCAGTGAAACATCTTGATAAAAGGATACACAGGATCAATTTCATACCACTTGATACCGAAGTTAGCACGGCCAGGATGACTGTGGTGATTGTTGTGATAGCTTTCACCCAACATGAGGAAATCAATCGGCAACAGGTTCTTCGACGTATCGCTCATCTTGAATCTTACTGAACCCAATGTGTGCGCAAACCAGTTGATGATGGCACCGTGAAAAGGTCCCATTAAAAAGTGAATCGGTAGCAACAGGAACATCCACCAGGAAGTAGCGAATATTGCGTAAAAAATTACATAAAAGGCACCCCAGGCAATTCGGCTGTACCAGCTGTCTGCAAATTTTTCGAATGCAGGCCAGTATGGAAGGTCCTTTTTAAATTTTTCTTCTACAGGATAAGTATCGTGCAAGATCTCCATGTAAATAATCTTTGTGCGCCACATCATGGCCCAGATATTCTTATCATATTTGGGTGAATGCGGATCTTTTTCCGTATCAGCGTAAGCATGGTGCAAACGGTGAAGAATTCCGTAGGAATAAGGGCTCAGGTAAGAAGAACCCTGCGTAAGCCAGGAAAGAAAAATAAAAACCTTTTCCATGGGCTTCGACATCGTAAACATCTGGTGTGCAGAATAACGATGGTGGAAGAAAGTCTGGAAAAACAAAGAGAAGTACCAGTGACATGCAAAGAAAACGAGAATGATCATTGTTGTTGTTAATTATTTTTTATTGTTAGTTATTCCACTGCAAGTTCCCGTTGGTGCGGGATAGACTAGAAATTTGAATATTTTAAGAGAAAAATCTACTGTAAAAAATTGTGCAAATGTACTCAAAAACGCCGACGTGGGCAAATCTCTTCCTACTTGTAAGCTAACTGGTTGAAAATGACCGTAAAAAACCTGCACTTTTTCTAATATCACCGCTTAAAATCCGGTCAGATTCGTTGAAAGAAACCACTTCACGATAGGCAGCCAACAAACCTTCAACAATGCTGCCGCTTTTTAACGGCCGCCTGAATTCAAGCGCCTGGGCTGCACTTAACAGTTCAATGGCAAGAATGTTTTCCAGGTTTTCAATTACCCGAAAACATTTAGTTGCCCCGTTTGCTCCCATGCTCACATGATCTTCCTGTCCGTTTGACGACATGATTGAATCCACTGAAGACGGACTACAGAGCTGTTTATTTTCACTCACTAATGCTGCTGCTGTGTATTGCGGAATCATCATTCCGGAATTTACACCTGAATTAGCAACCAGGTATGGTGGCAGGTTGCGCTGTCCACTAACAAGCAAATAAGTTCTTCGTTCACTTATACTTCCCAGCTCCGCTAATGCAATGGCTAAAAAATCGAGTGCGAGCGCAAGTGGCTGGCCATGAAAATTTCCACCGCTTACAATCACATCTG
>JBDSEW010000181.1:0-6211 GCA_039919825.1 Chitinophagales bacterium
TGTGCAAGGGATGTAATGAAGGGATGATTCATGCCGGCGCCTGCACCATGTGCGAGCGTCATCACACCCATACTTTTTACAGGAATTAGATAGGCTCCCGAAACAGAACCTATGTCAGGAGAAATCTTTATCGAAACCTGTTTACTTTTCATCAGGCGAAGATAAAAACTGTTGCAGGATGTACCTGTTGGCCAATTCAATAACCGTTTACTAACCCAACATTGCCGTTTACCAATTGCAATTGCGGAATTGCTATCGTCACGCTATTTTTAACATGCGATTCGATTTTTTTTCTTGTTTTTTCAAATAATAACTGTGAAGGAAAAGGAATATAGGATGTCATCCTTTTTCTTTCAATTTTTTTGTCCCGGGGAATAGTGAACGATTGTCATTAATGATTCCCCAAACTGTTCAGCAATTTCTTACTTCATTAAAACCAACTTTTAAAAATGAAACTCAGACTCTACACCCTTTGTGCCCTGTTAGGTTTTTCAACTTCCGGCAATTTTTTATATGCACAATGGTCCACCATTCCCGCGGCTGATAATGTGATTAATGCTTACCCGAATCCAAATTGGAACAATGGCTTCTTTTTTTGTAAGGATGGGAATAACGGCGCAATTTATTCCTGGATTCAGATTGAAAACTCCATCGGTCAAAACCATACCTATATAAACCGGATTGATAATAACGGACAGGTAAAATGGGGCAGTTCAGGTATTGCAGTATCCTATAATGCGGCCGCTACGCAATTTCCGATGGGAATTTGTGAAGACGGATCAGGTGGCTGTTATGTCGCCTTTCAGGACGGAGGCAGCGGCTACAACGTGCTGATCCAGCATTTTGATTCCACCGGAGCAGCACTATGGAATGGCTCAGGCGTGCAACCTTTTGTTTATGATCAGTCCATTGGTCAGACGGATGTATGCATGTTGAATACGGGTAGCGGCGTTTTTATAACGGCCGGCTGTGTGCTGAGCGGAGGTTCCGAAGGAATCAGGGCACAAAAGATTAGCATCACCGGTAGCAAGCAATGGGGTGCGGCGGGAAGCATTGTGAGAAATTTTTTTTCTGACCATCGGGCCCCTGTAGCGGTAAGCGATGGAAATAATGGATACATCATTTGCTGGCATGATTGGCTTCAACACAAGGTAAGAATGCAACGGCTCAATTCAAGTGGAGCCCGGCAACTGGATACTTCCGGCATTGTGCTGAACCCTGTTAATTCGCTGTCCGGAAATATTCGTCTTATCAGCGACGGGAACAGCAGTTATATTGCATCCTGGGCGTTCAGTTTAGCAGGTGGCGATGGTTTAGCCGCTCAAAAATTTAATAAAAACGGCAACAAGCAATGGGGTAGCAATGAACTTATCGTCTGCGAAACAGTGGGCACCCAGAGCGCACCGGCTCTTATTACAGATGGTGCCGGAGGATGTTTTATCAGTTGGCTCGACGGAAGAACGCTGGACGGTTACGCATACATTTATGCACAGCGGCTGAATGGCAGCGGCGCAAAACAATGGGCGCCACTGGGAGTAAAAACGTCGACCCTCAACGCATACACACACGATTTGGCTCCGGGTGTAAATGGTGGAGCGAAAGTGGCATTATCTATTTTTTCGGGAGGCGCGTTATATGGACAGCTTCAGTTGATCAGTGCTACAGGAACCCTTGAGGCAGGTGCAACCGGATTGACCGTGACAGCACCCATCAATTACCTGTTCAACAATGGTTCGATGCTTCCGCTGGCTAACTTTGAAACGCTTCTTTTCTTCGAAGCCAATTCACCAACGCAGGCCTATGCAAAGAAGATTCCTCAACAATGTACAATCGACAAGCCAACTGGACTGAGTGTAACCACCTCTTGTGCACCCAACAGTGCCAACCTGAAATGGGAAGGCAACCTGTTCAGCACCTACGAGGTAAGGTATAAAATTACTAGCGCACCCTCATGGACCACACTGGGTAACAAAGGGCATGTGAACAGCTACCTGTTTAGCGGCCTTCAACCCAACATTCAATACAGTTTTTCAGTGCGGGCCGTTTGCGATTTAACGAATGACAAAACCCCGTGGGCAACCAAGAAAAAAACTACACAGAACTGCCGCATGGAAGACATACCAGTTACTCCCGTTACATCAACGGCGATTAACGTATATCCAAACCCGGTTAATGGAATTGCAACTGTGGAATACTGGAATACGGAAGGTTTGCCGGTTTCATTTGCTGTGATGGATGTTACCGGTAAGGTGAGAATTGAAAAACAGGATCTGCAGGAAAGCCAACCGGGGCAAATGAAGATTGAATTTAACACGGTTGACCTGGCCCCCGGATTATATATATGCCTCATCCGTTGTGGATCAATCACGGCCACTACTAAGTTTATTGTTCAGCATTAGGATGGAAAGCTTAACGTGTCCCGGTTTTACCGGGAAGGTGAAAGGTAAAATGTGCAGGATAAACAACCCCGTGAAACCAAACGCCCTGATTTACTATTTAAGACCCTCCCTTTTTTTCCTCGACTGCTAAGATTTATGATCAGACAACCAAACTACCCTATCTTCATCACCTGCAATTCGCTTATTCCTATAAGGGAGTTAAAGTTGATGGTCAGAAATTAATTTCTGCAACCACCAATTATTGACCTGATAAAATGCATGACCTGTTAGATTCCCCAAATAGAGTGAAGAATTACTCAATAAAAATTACAGGAAGAGAAATTTTGTACAATTATCGAATGACAAACAACGATCAAAAACCTTCACCTTTTCATTACAGGTTTAAAGCAGATAAGATAATATACATAATGGATTAGTATAACTTCTTCTGCTGGATCTATTCCTCGCTTTTCCGTTTGAACATTGGACCTCTAATTGTTTCTAAGAAAGAAAAAATCTTATGAACACTAAACTTTTTACCAATTGCCTCGCATTGCTGGCGGGGATTTTTATTATATCATCCTGCGCAAAAAATGAAATGATATCAACCCCGGAAACAACCATTTCGACGGGTGCACAAAAGCTGTTGAATGAGGGATATATCTACACCCAAGCCAATGGTATCTTTGATAATGCGATATTTACTTTTGCAATACAACAGGATGGTTCTCTCGAATTAGTAAATCAAATGTCCACTGGTGGTTCTGGCACGGGAGAAGGACTCGGCAGCCAGGGTTCAGTGACTTTGAATGAAAATCACAGTATGTTGTTTGTCACCAATGCCGGTGACAATACCCTCTCTTCATTCATGGTAAATTCAGATGGGTTATTAACGCTTGCAGGCATTGTAGAAACTGAAGGTAAATTACCAATCAGTGTAACGTCCTTTGGTCAGTACGTATATGTGTTGAATTCAAAAAGTGATAACATAGCTGGATTCAAAGTAGATGCTATCGGAGGGCTTTCCCTGATGCCTGGTTCCGTTCAACCGCTAAGCCAGGAGGGTGCCGATCCTGCCCAGATAGAATTTTCTCCCAATGGAAAGAATCTGATTGTAACGGAAAAAGCCACCAGTAGAATCACTATTTTCCAGTTAAACCCACAAGGCATTGCCGTAAAATCCATCTCGCATGGAAGTAAAGGAAAAACGCCCTTCGGTTTTGAATTTAGCAACAAGAGTGTGTTCGTGGTTACCAATGCAGCTGAAGGCGTGGAAAATAAGAGTTCAGCTACTTCTTACCAGCTCACAGGCCCGCAGGGTCCCGGCGTGGTGAGTGGCCCAGTAAAGAATTTGCAATCCGCTTCTTGTTGGATCGCCATATCCAAAAAAGCTAATACTATTGCTTATATTACCAATACAGGAAGCGATAATATTTCTTCCTATTCTGTAAGTAACATGGGTCAATTGAGTCTATTGCAATCAGTTGCCACAACTACTGCGGCAGGCCCAATTGACGTGGTTGTTGCAGGACCGGACGAAAAATATGTGATAGAACTTAGTGCAGAAGGTCAAACAATAGGTGTTTATAGCCGGAACACTGATGGGAGTCTTACATTAGTTGATGCAGTGATAGATCTGCCAGCATTGTCGTTTGCAGGTTTAGCAACTTTTTAAAGATATTGCTTTCAATCAGCGCTTAATGCCCGGACCTGATTAAGGTTCGGGCATTTTTTATTGAATTAATGAAACCTTTTAGTAATCTTCTTCATGTGATAGAAAAGTTGGAAACAACATCGTTATCGGAAGTCATTCCATTGTATGGAATGGTGAGGGGTGCACCTTCTGCAACTTACTATCCGAAATGATTGCAGGGAAGAAATGCAGCCAACAACTGGCCCCAGGTCTTAGAGGAGCACTGAGATAAAGAAGACTGGTGTAAGTAAAGTGTTTTTGACCCTCCAATGAGCCTTCGGATACACTCAGCAATGAACTTGTTTAGGAATATCGCGGGAATTAGGCAGGTGGTTAAATAAATGCAGCATGACGCAACCATTTGGGATGGCTTGTAATGTTTGATACCCATAGTGGCTGTGTTTTAAAATGATTGAAACCAATTTAGCGCAGCTTTACTTTTCCATTGATATACAGGTCAGCGTTTGCCGTATTACTACAAAAATTGCGGACAGACTTTTCAATGTTGTTTTTCGGTAATCCCTTATTTATTGCTCATTTTTTTCTGAAACATCCAGCTTTATCTCATTGAGCGACTTCCCTCCTTTAATTCCAAAATCCAAAGTCCGTATAGGAAAGGGTATCGTAATATTATTTTGATCGTAGGCCTTCTTAATGTTAATGATTACCTGATTGCTGGCTATCCAAAACGCCGATTGCTCCGGATCCTTCAGCCACAAACGAATAATATAATTTATGGAGCTCTCTCCGAATTCTTTATAATACATTGTTGTCTCATCGTCATCAGATAACCCGGTTATGTTTTTTACCGCATCTATGGTGATGCGTTGAACTTTTTCCAGATCCTCGCCATAAGACACACCTATCTCCAGATCAAGTCTTCTTTTGCCGAGCAACGAATAATTTTCGATGGGATTCTGAAATACATTCTTGTTGGGAATGATAACTATTTGGCCTTGAAAAGTAAGTAACACAGTATCCCGCAAATTAATATCTGTAATCTTACCCATGTAATCACTAATTTTAACAATATCCCCAATTTTAATAGGCCGCCGGAAAGAAATAAAAACTCCTGAAATAAAATTGGCAGCAATATCCTGGAAAGCAAAAGCCAAAGCCAGTCCAATTATTCCTGCCCCCGCTAAAATGGATGTTACTGCTTTGTCAAGCCGGAGAATACTGAGAACTATGAAAAAAACAATTCCTATTAAAGAAAAATAAACCACGGAGGCGAGCAAACTATTTAACGTAGGGTTTTTGGAAATCTTAACTATCAGACTTTGCGATATCCTCTTCGTGCTGCGAGCAATAAAAATCCCCACGACAAATACAATCGCAGCCAATATGATATTGGGTACCATATGTATAAACTCATGAATCCAGGTCGAAATTTTTTGGAGTATGAGGCTGTACGCATCATTTAAATCCATGCTAATAGTTTATGTGTTTCAATAGGGGGTTCATATAAATATACAAATTAGTTGTTGTTCAGCGCACTGAAATAAAGTTGTTACAAAAACTCAGAGATTTACAGTGAAATAAATAAAAAGTTTTGTGTCTTCGTGCGGGTGGCTACCAAACTGTCGAACCACTGTATGAACACACCGGTAAAATCAGTAATCTCGAATTCGTTTCGGGATCCTGAAGTTGAGTCGGAATGCAGAAATAAATTCGGCATGACCGTTCTAATTGACGACAATCAGGTATGCATCCCTTCATGCCTTAATAGCATACATCATACTATTTTATAGGGGGAATTCAAGGTTGCTGATTTGCTATTTATCATGTAAAATTTCTCTGTTCAGCGAAATAGAAAAAAACAAAACTTTACGGACTGGTATTTTACCAACACTCACTTACCCTTCATAAACTTCTTTTTCCTGAGTGATAATAGATAGCGATGATAAAAACGAATAGATGAATAGCTTTGAATTCCGTAGCGCCCCGCAACTTCTCCTCAAAAATTTGAAGCGGACACTATAGCTGGAGTGTAGACAATATATTGCTATATTGACCATCAAAGCACATATCACATGGTTTACTTTGAGGAAATTGTACGTTCCATCAATGCAGTAATCTGGAGCAATGCCCTGATTTATTTATTACTCCTGACTGGTATTTACTTTACAATCAGGATGCG
>JBDSEW010000264.1:0-14305 GCA_039919825.1 Chitinophagales bacterium
CCCGATTGATGCGAAAGCAGAAGGCATTCTTGGTTACCATTACAAAGGCAAGCAAAAATACCTGCTCATAGAAAGCTGGACTAAGTTAAAGCCATTGTATTACCCTTAGAAATCGTGTACCTGATACCTGATACCTGATAACTAACTGCAATATCCCTGAACTTTTTTGGTCTGCTCAATCGTTCCGGATAAAGAAAACAATTAGCCCGCGCATAATGCAGGTTTGGAAAATTATTCCAGGTAAATACATTGAGAAACTTTATCTCTCTGTACTGATCACAAACACATTCTTTGTTGCGGGGTCAATTTTAAACCGCTCATCAATGCGTTGTCCGATGATGCAGGCAATGCGTTCTCCGGATTTCAATACCCAAACCTGTCCCTTTTCATGCAGCGGCATTTTTCTGTCAATTAAATAATCGCTGATCTTTTTCTTCTTTTTTTTCATTCCAAATGGATAGAAATAATCACCTTTTTTCCACCTTCGAAGCAACAGTGGAAATTCAAGCAACCCATGATCGAGACAACTAATAGAGGCATCCTGTGGAATAGTGAAGGTGCCGCTATCATGAATGGATACTTTTAAACGGATTGATGATAAGTGGATGCTCCTGTCATTTTCAGAGATCAGTAATTCTGTAATATCGTCAACTGTTACCCTGGAAATGATCAGTTGATTTCTGTCCTTTAATAAGCGATGAGAAGCAGAATAAAACATTTTCCCAGGAATAGAATCAAACGATGCGTAAATAAAGGAAGACTGCTCTGCTGTGAAACCGAAATTTTTTAAGAGTTCGTATAACACAGTTTTTGAGCCGGGAAATAGAAGAATTTTAGGAATGGAGAGGAAGACCTCGTGCCCCTTTTCAACCAGCAACTTTTTTTTGAGCAGGTTAATTTGGACATCATACAATAAGCCTGCATCATTCCAGCGATGGATGTTTTGGGAGAAAGAAGATAAAAAGGAGGGGAAAGATTTTTCTATTGCAGGAATAATTTCAATCCGTACCTTATTACGGTCGTAATCGGTTTTAAAATTCGAAAAATCCTGCCGGAATGAAATGTTATTCTGCTGAGCAAACTCCTCGATTTCCTGTTTATAGATTGACAGAAGCGGCCGTACCAGCTTTCCCTGTTTGGGTCTTATTCCATGAAGTCCATGAATACCCGTTCCCCTCAGCGTGTTTAACAATACTGTTTCAATTACATCATTTTGATGATGGGCAGTTGCAATAAAATGGAAGCCATTATCCTTTCTTATTTTTTCCAGCCATGAATACCTTAATTCCCGCGCTGCCATTTGGATAGAG
This sequence comes from Chitinophagales bacterium, assembly GCA_039919825.1. Classification (GTDB taxonomy): domain Bacteria; phylum Bacteroidota; class Bacteroidia; order Chitinophagales; family UBA10324; genus JACCZZ01. Next base: position 1,311 of record JBDSEW010000264.1, read on the forward strand.
ATTTTCCGTTCTGCAGCATATTCTTTTGAATTGAAACGGGTAACAAAAAACGGGAGATTCCATTGTTGCGCCAATCTTTCCACAAATGCTTCATCCTCTTCAGAGTCAGAACCCCGGAGTTGAAAGTTGATATGTGCAATCCCGAACCGAAACCCTGTACTTCTGAATAAATGTGCTAAAACGGTAGAGTCAACACCTCCGCTCACAGCCAGCAGGATAGGGTCTTTCGGTTTAAAAAGACCGGCGTTAGCAACAAAAGCAATAAATTGGTCAACTTTCACAAGACTGTTGAAGCAGTAGGGGATTGTTAGAATACTGTGCCCGGTCAAGGTAAATAAAATGTGCCACAGGATGGAATGTCGGCTTCTAAATAGTTCAGGAGAAATTGTGTTGCAATAATTCCTTGTCCATCGCCCCTTCAAATTTATTTAAAGTAACCTGAAACGCTTCTACTTACCTCTGTTTAAGCAAAATAGGAGGGTAAAAGTTAACAATTCATAGAGTGCTTTATCAGTATGTGTAAAACCCTTTTATGTCCGGGTTGTCAATTCGAACTAATCCAGTTATATTTGCCCAATTAAGTTTCAATCGTAAATACAAAAACCTCAAATTAAACTTTCCTATGAAAAAAATTTCAATTTTTGGCGTATCCTTTCTTAGCATGATCGCCTTAGCTACAGTATTGTTTTTCAACTCATGTGATGACGATCCATGTAAAGATGTCGTATGCGTTAATGGTGATTGCATTAGCGGAGTCTGTGCCTGTGACCTTGGTTATGAGGGTACCGATTGCGATATTAAAAGTGTAACCAAGTATGTTGGAAGTTATTCGGCAATTGATGTTTGTTCCTCCGGAACTTACACTTACAATTCCACAATTGCTGCATCATCCACAACTGGAAATGGGTTGATCATTACCAATTTCGGGGGTTTCGGTTCTACTCTTAGTGCAACTGCAACTGTTGACGTGAATAGTATAACTATTCCAAGTCAAAGTCTTGGTGGAGTTAATGTAAGTGGATCAGGTACTTTGAATGCATCTGCCACGCAGATCCAGTTCACCTATACCGCAAATGACGGTACTAATTCAGACAATTGTACTTCAACCTGGGATTTACAATAATCTTTAAAGACAAATAGTAAAAGCCAGCCTCAATCACGGGCTGGCTTTTTTTATTAGGCCTCAAATTTTTTTGCATTTCTATACTGTTCAAAGATTATCTTTGAAAGAAAGTAGAAAAAATCAATGATTGTTAACGGTTGTTCGCTCCTTAAGCAACTTCCGGAGAAATAAACATATGTGAAATTGAAGAATAAAAACTGTTCAACGCCACTTTTGAAAGTTCTTTTTCTGCTCCTGTGCAGCGCTTCGCTTTTGAGCTCGTGCTCGGATAAGTGCAAAAAAATTATCTGTTATAATGGAGCATTTTGCCTGGATGGAAATTGCGGATGCACTACAGGTTTTGAAGGAGAAGACTGCAGCCTTGAAGTGCGTGAAAAATTTATAGGAACCTATAATGTAACAGATTACTGTTCTGTAACCGGAAATGTGATGTATACCGTAAATATAGGCGAAATAGATACCAGTGTTACGATGGTTGCCATTTCCAATTTCAACAACGATTTCTCCAACCTGGTTAAGGCAATTATTACCGAAAACTTTATTGAAATTCCGGTACAATCTCCTGATGCTGATGGACGTGCTGTATCAGGAGCAGGTATATTTAGCGGAGGTGGTACCATTACATGGAATTATACCATTGTTTCCGCTGCCGGTGTTCCCAATGACTGCACCAATTCTGTATGGATTAAATAATGATCTTTTATTAGCAAAAGCTTGTAAAGCAATCGTCTCACCAGTCATTCTAAAGTGGACTATTCTCAAACCATAGTACATAAGTTGGTTATGGTTTCATTTAATAATAGGCTGTTTCATATAGGCCATAAAAAAAGCCATTCCGAAAATGGAATGGCTTAAAGGTATTTCAAAAGTCTTTGTTAAAGCTTAGGAGGGGTAACTGTTGCAGGCTGATTGGTTGCTCCGGGCCTGTTGGTAACTGATGGCTTGTTAGCATCGGTTGTTCCGGGTCTGTCACTTACCGTTGGTTTGCCTGCATCGGTTGTTCCGGGCCTGTTGGTAACTGTAGGGTTGCTGGGATTAGCCACTGGCTTTAGTTTCGGCTTTGATCCTGGAGCCGTCTTTTTCATAGCCGCAGTCATCATGGAATCGGCTTTTGCCTGCGCCAAAACCATAACATTATTCATGCAAACCAAGTTTAAAGAGTCCCGGTAAGCCATTACTTTAACATTGGCTGCTGAGTCGATTGCAGCCATTTCTTTGGCCGAATCAACCTTCGGCTGGTTACAACTTTGCAGTGCAAGTGCGATAACCAAACCGGAAGAGAATATGCTGAAAAGTTTTTTCATTTTTAAAAGTTGAATGATTTTGAATCGGTTGACGAATTATTTAGTGGTGGTCATGGCTGCAACGGCAGCATTGTAAAGTGAATCTGCTTTCATTTGTACCATCATAGCCTGGTTGGCTGTGCATTCATTCATGGAAGCTTCTGCAACAACCTGCATCTGAGAACGGGCTACAGAATCAACTCTAGCGGACATAGCAGCTGAATCCATTGATTTCGGGCCTTGCTGGCAGCTTACCATGGTAAGCGACAGAAGAAAACCTCCGGCAAGGAGGGAATAAAGTCTTTTCATTTGTGTGGAGTTTAACGTTTGAAGGCAAAAATAGGATATTTAGGTCTTATTAACTAACCGAATAGCTGACTTTTCAACAATTGAAGGGAATAAACTGTAGACGGAGGGGTTGATCAGACTTTGAGAATTGGAACGGATGTTGACTGTTACCTTCGATTTTCTAAAATAATTTTTTAATGAAGAAGAATTTTCTTTTGATACTATTCCTTTTACCGCTGTTCAGCAATGCTCAAACCGGATTGCTTTTACCTGCAGTTGTGGTAGGCATGGATACATTTCCTGCTTATGAGATTCAGAATATCGTGGTGGTTTCAAAAAGGATATTCAAAAATGGAGAGGAACAGTCGAGGTTCAATGCATTGAAGCGGAATGTGATGGTAGTATATCCATTTGCAAAGGAAGCCGGTGGTATCTTTAACGAGATAAATATTCAAATGAACATCCTGGATAAGAAAAAGGATCGAAAGATTTTTATGAAAGAAAAGGAAGACCAGCTGAATGTGCTTTTTGAAGGAGAATTAAAGAATTTGACCATTGCGCAGGGAGAGATTTTGTGTAAGCTTGTAGCACGTGAAACGGGCAACAGTGTTTACGAGTTGATTCGCGAATTCAAAAATCCTGTTTCTGCTTTTTACTGGAATAAAATGAGCCAGTTCCTGGGATATAGTCTTCGCTATGAATATGATCCCCAGGAAGAAAAAGATATCGAATTTATCGTCCGGTCACTGGAAGGCAACTATTAATCCTTTTTAACATTGCGCACCTACAGATCTTCTGCGAGTTTTGCCACTTCACTTTCATCAATGAGCAACATGCATTTGAAATGACCTTTCGGACATTTTTCAAACCCTATTTTCGAGCAGGGGCGGCAACTTAAACCATTAACCTGCACTATTACTGTGTTGTTTGCAGCAGCTCCATAGTACGGATACATTCCAAATTCGGGAACGGTGTTTCCCCAGATAGAGATTATTTTTTTCCGGAAGGCAGCGGCGATATGCATGAGCCCTGTATCGTGGGAGATCACAAGTTTGGCTTGCTTTACCAGGGAAGCGGATTGATTAAGGGAAAACCTTCCGCATGCGTTAAATATTTTTATGGGGTCGTCTTTTGCAATGAGCTCTCCTTCCTGTTTATCCTCAGGTCCACCAAGGAGCACAATTGGAAAATGAAGCAAGTTGCATAATCGGCGCAGTTTTTCCAGGGGAAGTTTTTTGGTAGCATGACGTGCTCCGATTACCAAAGCGATATATCCATGAAGATGTGTAAGTGGCAAAGCGTCGATGGTGACTATATCTTTTTGAGGAATAAAATAATCCAGGCCTTTCCCATCATTTCTTACGCCAAGCATTCTTGCAGGTTCCAGGTACCGGTCAACAATATGTACATCAGGAAGCAGGTTCCATTTGAAATTTACATACAGCCATTTTTCGATGTTGAGCTTGTTGAAAGTATTGGAACGTCTTTTCAATTGCAGCCGGACCCTCAGCGATCGAAAGCTGGTGTGGAGGTCCAGGATGAAATCGTATTGTTGTTTCTTTAATTCCTTAATAACAGCATTGAGATCATCCTTTAGATAAAACTTTTGGTCGATGTATGGATTGTACTCAATGATTTGCCGGTAGGCGAATTTGGTGAGGTAGTGCACTTCAACGCCGGGCAATTGCTTCTTCAAACATCGAACCACAGGAGTGGTGAGTACGATGTCGCCAATAGAACTGAACCGGATAACCAGGACTTTCATTGCTGTAAAAATCTGTATTCAACTCAACAAAGTGAAATGGAATTAAACAATGACATTAAATTGAACAGCTCTTTCGCTTTACTGGATAGCAAAACCTGTTTTCAGGAAAGCACGATAATCGTGCAAAGAAAGGTTTAAGAATCCAACCCTCTAAAGTCGTGGGTCCTAAATTTTACATTTCGACTCTGCGGACTTTGCGTTAAACCGAGTCGTAAAACCCTGCCGTTTCCCCGGGAAACTGCGTCTTGCAATTCATCTATCTTCGCAAAAAAAGAAATGTTTCGACTCCGCCTGCCCACCGATCCGCGATGGGTTGATCTTGCATCATTGTCATTGGAAGATATTCTCACCGACCATGCTTATTGCGAACAGAAAGCAACTTCTACCTGCATATCACTGATACAAAACTATCCCGACCGCGAAGAGCTGGTCAATCAATTGGCTCCCATAGTTACAGAGGAGTGGGGCCATTTCAGAATGGTGATTGCAGAATTAAAAAAACGTAAACTGAAATTAGGAACACAACGCAAAGATGAATATGTGAATGCGCTGCGAAAAATGATCCGGATGGGTGATCGGGTAGAGCGTCAGTTAATGGATAAGTTGCTGGTATCTGCATTGATTGAAGCGAGAAGCTGCGAACGTTTCCGTTTGCTTTCTGAGAAATTACCTCAGCCTGAACTCAGGAAATTTTATAGATTGTTTATGGAATCTGAAGCAGGCCATTACACCGTATTCATGAAGCTCGCAAAAAAGTACATGCCCGCCAAAGTAGTAAATGAACGCTGGAAAGAAATGCTGGAGCAGGAGAAAGAGATTCTGAAATCGCTGGAGGTGAGTGGCGATCGCATTCATTAAACTCAACTATTCCTTCACCAATTTGAAAGTTGCCATTCTTTTTTGTCACTATAATATAAAGAAACCACGATGCGCTTGTGCTGAAGTTGAAGAGAGAAGAGCAGCATCACCAGTGGGTGAATGACAAATTTCATTTTTACGTACATAGAATCTGACCAGCGCAAAGACGCTAAGCCGCCAGGAAATTAACAGGAGAGCGACATGCTGCTTTTTTTTGTGTCTTGGTGTCCTGGCGCTGAAAAGCAATGTGCTAAGGTAAACACCAGGATATGAGTTGCAATTTGTTATACACCTTCACATGCAGCCAAAATATTTTATCCATGTTTACTTTTTCTCTGAAGTTAAAAAAGAAATATTGCGCTTGATTCCCTCAAACCTGGCTCTTTTAAGCGGTGAATTTTTAAACAACTGCTGGTAGGTATCTTCTGCTAACTCTTCCCAATCGGTGTGTTTCATTTCCTTTAGAGCTGAAGGTGGAAGAAATTGTGTTTCCTTATGGGGTGAAGCAAACCTGTTCCATGGACAAACATCCTGGCAAATATCACAGCCAAACATCCAACCTTCAAACTTTCCTTTAACTTCAACCGGAATTTCATCACGTAATTCAATAGTAAAATAGGAAATACAACTGCTTCCATCAATCACCCTATTGTCTAAAATAGCATCCGTTGGACATGCATCGATACATCGTGTACACGTCCCGCAATAATCTTTGATGGCACTATCGTATGCTAATTCAAGGTCAAGAATAATTTCGGCGAGAAAATAAAAGGAACCATGTTGCTTGTTGATCAGGTTGCCGTTTTTCCCGATCCATCCCAAGCCGCTTTTTACAGCCCATGCCCGTTCCAGCACAGGACCAGAATCTACAAATACGCGGGCAGTTACTTCACCAATCTGTTGATTAATGGAGTAAAGAAGTTCATACAACTTTTCCCTGATCACCAGGTGATAATCTTTCCCCAGGGCATATTTAGAAATCTTTGGTGCTATTTTATCAAGTGTTGTTTCCTCCGGAAAATAATTATACAAAAGCGAGATTACAGATTTTGCTCCCGGAACAAGTTTGGAAGGATCAATGCGCAAGTCGAAATGATTCTCCATATACTGCATCTTTCCATGCAAACCCTTGTTGAGCCAGCTTTCTAATCTCAGGGCATCATCGTCCAGTTTTTCAGCTTTGGAAACACCACAGTAGTCAAAGCCAAGACGATTCGCTTCCTGTTTGATCAACTGTGTATGTTGAATAATATTCAATGAATGATCAGTAAGAAAAATTATTCATAAGAGCAGATGCAATTGCTAAAGTAAGCTTCGTGCCGTTTATACATGCATTTGCAACATAGTTGTTTTCTCCAGGTATTTTAATTATTAACTGCAATACCAAGATCCAGTTTTAAATAACCAGGACCTGTTACAAAACCCTTTGCATATATCGTATATGCCTTTCCATCTGCAAAATTTACATTGGGCACCGACAGTGCAATGATGTTGGTGCCGTTTACCCTTAACTCTATGTCATAAATTCCTGCCTCCACATCCTGGAATCCGGTAGCTCCATTAAAAATATTACTTCCATAATACTCCTTATTCGTTACTACTTCAACACCGTTTGCCAACACATCAAGCGCAGGAGCATTAGGACTGAGGTGGATAAAGCGAACGGTGGCTGAACCTGCAACTGGCGTGATAAAATCATCAGCAAAAATCGCCTTGTCCAACTTTGAAGGCTCACCATACATCACAATTGAATATTCCTCTCCATCAAGCCAGGCAGGATTAAAAAGGGAAAGCATAATTGTATCAGCATTTCCGTCTTTGATCTCACTGGTAAACTGGCCTTCTTCCTCAATAGTTACTTCCTGGTAAGCAGAATTGCTTCCATATTCAATAGGACCTTGCTTTAGATCACCCTGCAGATAAAAGTCAGCATCAGGAGTACCTGGTGCTGCATGCACGAGCATCACCCTTGCCGTGATCTCCTTTTTCTTACAACCCAGAAACGGGACAATGATTAAGGTGATAAAAATTAAAGACCATATCTTGAGAAATGCTTTTTTCATATGAACCTGTTTTAGCAATTTCTTCCATTAGTAGAAACTATCTCAAAATGTTTCTTTAAGGCCGTCATGCTAAATTTATTTCAGCATCTCTCTATGTCAAGAACAGATCCTGAAACAAGTTTGGGATGACGCAAGCTATTTTGAGATAACTTCAATCAAATTTAAACATTAACTGAAAGTTTTGGTACAAATTATTTTATTCAAATGTCTAAAACAGATACTCCATCGTCGCATATTGACAGTAAAATTCATTTTGAACGACACAATTTCCGATTATCCCTTTAAATCCTCAATGGCAAAGCTTTTGAGCAGTCTTGCCGAATTTACAGACTATGAATCCCAACAACTTAACCATAAAATCACAGGAGGCTATTCAGAAGGGCCAGGAACTTGCCTTTGCCAATCAAAATCAATCCATTGAAACAGGTCATTTACTGAAGGGCTTGTTATTAGTAGATGAAAACGTGGTAGATTTTCTTCTCAGGAAATTAGGAGTCAATACCAGCCATCTTGAATCACGGCTTGATGAGCAACTCAATAAATATCCAAAGGTAAGCGGTGGAAGTGGTCAGTATTTATCCAATGATGGTAACCAAATATTGCTGAAGGCACAGAGCTATCTGAAGGAATACAAGGACGACTTTGTGTCTGTAGAGCATTTGTTGCTGGCACTTTTGAGTGGTAAAGATGAAACGTCAAAACTTTTGAAAGATGCAGGAGTAAGTGAAAAGGATCTGAAGCTGGCGATAGCAGAATTGAGAAAGTGAAGAAAGGTAACGGATCAAAGTGCTGAATCTACTTACAATGCATTGAACAAATATGCCAAGAATTTAAATTCACTGGCTCAATCCGGAAAGTTGGATCCCGTGATTGGCCGTGATGAAGAAATCAGAAGAGTGCTGCACATCCTTTCGAGAAGAACCAAGAACAACCCGATTTTAGTAGGGGAGCCCGGCGTCGGGAAAACAGCCATCGCCGAAGGCATTGCGCACCGTATTGTAAATGGGGACATTCCTACAAACCTGAAATCAAAAAGTATTTTTGCTTTGGATACAGGTGCATTGCTTGCGGGTGCAAAATTCCGCGGTGATTTTGAAGAAAGGTTGAAGGCTGTAATAAAGGAAGTGACAGAGAGCGATGGACAGATCATTTTGTTTATAGATGAGATTCATACACTGGTAGGTGCCGGTGCAACGGAAGGAGCGATGGATGCGGCTAATATTTTAAAGCCTGCATTGGCTCGTGGTGAGTTGCGTACCATTGGAGCAACCACCTTAAATGAGTACCAGAAGTTCTTCGAAAAAGACAAAGCGCTGGAGCGTCGTTTTCAAAAAGTAATTATTGATGAACCCAATGAAGAAGATGCGGTTTCCATTCTTCGCGGATTGAAGGAACGGTATGAAACACATCACAAAGTGCGCATCAAGGACGAGGCCATCATTGCTGCAGTAGAGCTTTCGCACCGTTATATTTCTGATCGTTTTCTTCCTGATAAGGCCATTGACCTTATTGATGAAGCTGCTGCCAAGCTGAGGTTGCAGATGGATTCTGTTCCTGAAGAACTCGATGAAATTGAAAGAAGAATTCGTCAGCTTGAAATTGAGCGTGAAGCGATCAAGCGTGAAAATGACAAAAAGAAGCTGGATGAGTTGAACAGGGAAATTGCGAACCTGAGTGAAGACCGCAATCAACTGAAAGCAAAGTGGCAATCGGAAAAAGATATTGCGGATGATGTGCAGGAAACAAAGCAATCTATTGAAGAATTTAAACTACAGGCAGAGCAGGCTGAACGCAGTGGTGATTATGGGAAAGTAGCGGAATTGCGCTATGGAAAAATCCGCGAGGCTGAACAGCAACTGAAGGAATTCGGACAAAAACTCTCGGAGATCAATAAAGGAAGCCGCATGCTGAAAGAAGAAGTAGATGCGGAGGACATTGCAGAAATTGTTTCGAAGTGGACAGGTGTGCCGGTATCCCGCATGATTCAATCAGAGAAAGAAAAGTTACTCCATTTGGAAAAGGAGCTGCACCAAAGAGTAGTAGGCCAGGAGGAAGCGATTGTTGCAGTGAGTGATGCAATTCGGAGAAGCCGTGCAGGATTGCAGGATCCTAAAAGGCCGATAGGTTCCTTTATTTTTCTCGGAACTACTGGTGTTGGAAAAACTGAATTGGCAAAAGCGCTGGCAGAAGTATTGTTCAACGACGACAATGCAATGACGCGCATCGACATGAGTGAGTACCAGGAGCGTCATGCTGTCTCAAGGTTGATTGGCGCACCTCCCGGGTATGTTGGTTATGATGAGGGCGGACAGTTGACAGAAGCCGTTCGCAGAAAACCTTATTCAGTAATTTTGCTGGATGAATTTGAAAAGGCGCATCCGGATGTTTTTAACATACTGCTGCAGGTGCTTGATGATGGAAGGCTGACAGATAATAAAGGACGCGTGGTGAATTTCAAAAACACCATCATCATCATGACTTCCAATTTCGGATCGCAGGTGATCCAGGAAAATTTTGAAAAGGTGGATGAGCGAAACAAGCAGAGCATCATGGAGACTACCAAATTGGAGGTAATGGAGTTATTAAAGAAATCTGTACGTCCCGAATTTTTAAATCGCATTGATGACATTATTCTTTTTACTCCGTTGATGAAGGATGAAATTGCGGAGATTGTATTGTTGCAACTGAAGGTGTTGGAAAAAATGCTACTGAAGAATAATATTTATATTGGTTTTACGGAAGAAGTGGTTGAACAACTTGCCGATGAAGGATTTGATCCACAGTTTGGAGCGCGCCCACTAAAGCGGGTAATTCAGAAGGAGATTGTAAATGAATTGTCTAAAAGAATACTGAGCGGAGAAGTAAGCAATGAGAGTGTGATCATGGTAAAGAAGGGAGAGAGTGGAGGGTTTATTTTCGAGAATACTTCCGACAAGAAAGTGGCCATTAGCTAACCTCGTGGCTTTGCCAATGCGTTCAGGAGTAAAAAATAAGCTACTGATCCAGCAATTAACTTTGAAAGCAGAACAATTTTTATCCATATTCAGCTAATTAGTCGCAGGGCAACGCTGTATGTCAGCCAAAATTTCCGAATTATTGGTGAAAACCAGCATGGCGGGATATTTGACATTCCGCGGTGCCACAAGACGTCATTTTTAAGAAGTTGGAAATTTTACAATTACTTTGCATAGGAGTGTTGCTTTTTAAATCGAACGATTGCCGGAAACACAACATAAGATTATGAATGAACTGAACCTGAGAATTGCTATGCAGGGTATGGAAGAAGACATAGAATTCATGCCATTGATAACGCTGGAAGAAGAGGGAGACGGCAAAAAAGATGTTTTTGCGGATGTAATTCCGGTGCTTCCATTGAGGAATACGGTATTGTTTCCGGGTGTAGTGATACCCATCACAGTAGGACGGGATAAATCAATTAAAGCTGTGCGTGATGCCTACGCGGCAGACCGGTTTATTGGAGTAATTGCACAGGTTGATTCCAACGTGGAAGAACCTGACTTTAAGGACTTGCACAAGGTTGGGACGATGGCAAAGATCCTGAAAATGCTGAAGATGCCGGATGGCAGTACCACTGCTATTATCCAGGGGAAAGTGCGTTTCTCCATTCGTGAATTTATTTCTGCTGATCCGTATTTCAAGGCCTCGATTGATGTTTTGAATGACATTCCTTATCCGGATGACAAGCAGTTTGAGGCTATGGTTTCTTCATTGAAAGAAATGGCCGGCAACATCATTAAGCTGTCGCCCAATATACCTACTGAAGCAAGCATCATGCTTCGCAATATCGATTCACCTTCCTTTCTTATCAACTTTATCGCGAATAATCTTTCGATAGAATTAAAGGAGAAGCAAAAAGTGCTGGAGCTGAGTGACCTGAAGGAAAGGGCACAGGCCGTTTTGATTCAGCTTGAATCAGAAATCCAGGTGCTTGAGCTGAAGAATAAGATTCAAAGCAAGGTGCGTTCTGATATTGAGAAACAGCAAAAAGATTATTTTTTACAGCAGCAGCTAAAAACCATTCAGGAAGAATTGGGCAGTTCTGATTCTATTGAAAAGGAAATACAGAATCTGCGTGATCGTGCTGCGAAGAAGAAGTGGTCGAAGACCATCGGAGATCATTTTGAAAAGGAAGTGAGTAAGCTGCAACGGATGAATCCTGCGGCCGCTGAACATTCGGTGATTCTGAATTATCTTGAATTGTTACTCGACCTTCCATGGGGCGTTTATACGAAAGACAAATTTGACCTTAAGCGTGCAAAGAAAATTTTGGAGCAGGATCATTACGGATTAGAAAAGGTGAAAGACCGTATACTGGAATATCTTGCGGTATTAAAATTAAAAGGTGATCTGAAGTCCCCGATACTTTGCTTTGTCGGTCCTCCGGGAGTTGGTAAAACCTCGTTGGGTAAGTCAATCGGAAAAGCGCTGAACCGCAAATATGTCCGCATGTCGCTGGGCGGATTGCATGATGAAGCTGAGATTCGCGGCCATCGCAAAACATATATTGGTGCAATGCCCGGTCGTATTATTCAGTCGCTGAAGAAAGCACAAACCTCCAATCCTGTTTTTGTATTGGATGAAATTGATAAAGTAGGCGCTGATTTCAGGGGCGATCCTTCTTCTGCATTGCTGGAGGTATTGGATCCGGAGCAGAACAATTCATTTTACGACCAGTATGTTGAAATGGAGTATGATCTTTCCAAGGTATTGTTTATCGCCACAGCCAATTCGCTGGCTACCATCCAGCCAGCCCTTCGCGATAGAATGGAGATTATTGATATCAGTGGGTACAGCGTAGAAGAGAAAATTGAAATTGCGGAGCGGCATCTTATTCCCAAGCAATTGGAAGCGCATGGATTAAAAAACAAGCATGTTCATTTTTCAAAACCTGTGATTCAAAAGATCATCGAGGACTACACACGAGAGTCAGGCGTGCGTGAACTGGATCGTAAGCTTGCAGGAGTAATGCGGTCAGTTGCAAAGGATGTTGCTCTTAATGAAAAAAGAAGTGCAGACCTTTCTGTTGCTGATGTCAAGCGCATTCTGGGTATCAAGCGGTTTGATGCAGAAATGTACCAGGAAGAGAATCCGCCTGGTGTTGCCATCGGCCTTGCCTGGACGTATGTTGGTGGTGAAATCCTGTATGTTGAAACTGCGTTGAGCAAGGGTAAAGGCAACCTGAAACTCACTGGAAACCTGGGTGATGTGATGAAAGAGTCGGCTTCTACAGCGCTCACATTCATAAAATCACATGCTGAACAGGTTGGCATTAAACAGGATGATCTTGACAAGAAAGATCTTCACATACACGTGCCCGAAGGTGCTATTCCCAAAGATGGACCTTCAGCAGGTGTTACAATGCTTAGCGCAATCGCTTCGGCATATAGCGGAAGAAAAGTGAAAAAATTTCTGGCGATGACCGGTGAGATCACTTTGCGTGGAAAGGTGCTGCCGGTAGGAGGTATCAAAGAAAAGATACTTGCAGCAAAACGTGCAGGCATGAAAGAGATCATGCTTTGTAAAATGAATGAAAAAGATATTTCAGAAATAAATCCTGAATTTATAAAAGGAATTACTTTTCATTACGTGGATAA
>JBDSEW010000083.1:0-7604 GCA_039919825.1 Chitinophagales bacterium
TTTTGTGGATGGATTGGAAGCGATTAAATACCGATACACCTAGCACTAGTGATAAATCGATCTTCTAGTACTCTGTGTTATGTGATTCGCGTATCGTGATATTAAGCCTGAGCAGTAGCAGGTCCAAAGTTCATCGGAATCTTGATATCTTCTGCTTCCTGAATTTCACCATACATAGATTCAAACTTACGGAGATTATCAGCCAATGCGCGCATGAAGCGTTTAGCATGCTGGGGAGTTAATACAATACGTGCTTTTACTTTCGCTTTCGGTACACCAGGCATCACTTTTATGAAATCAACTACGAATTCCTGGTTGGAATGCTGAATGATGGCCAGGTTTGAATAAATGCCATCTGCAGTCTCTTCACTCAGTTCAATATTGATTTGATTTTGCGGTAGCTGTTTTTCTTTTGAATCCATGTCAGTTATTTATTTGCTTCAAAGTTAAAAGAAAAAAGCCGCCCTGATTTACAAGGACGGCTTTGAAATTATCTGAATCATCTCAGCAGTAAGCAATCACTCATCAAGACTTGGCCCATCTCCCATCAATTCACGTTTGGAAGCCACAAGCTTATCGTATTCGTCCTGTGAACCTACTACGATGTTTTCATAATCGCGTAAGCCGGTACCTGCAGGAATGAGGTGACCGATGATTACATTTTCCTTCAAGCCACCAAGCACATCCACTTTCGCATTGATAGATGCAGAACTCAATACTTTAGTAGTTTCCTGGAATGACGCTGCAGAAATCCAACTCTTCGTTCCTAAAGATGCACGGGTTATACCCATCAGCAGCGGACTGGAAGTTGCAGGCATTGCGGTGCGGAATTCCACGATTGGTTTATCCTGACGTTTCAGCATCGAATTCTCTTCACGAATCTGACGAAGTGTTACAATCTGTCCCACTTTCAGGCTTTGTGAGGAACCTGCTTCCGTCACCACCTTCTTATCAAAAATTTCCTCATTCTCTATCAGGAACTCAAACTTATCTGCTCCTTCGCCTTCGAGGAATCTTGTATCTCCCGGATCTTCGATGTGTACCTTGCGCATCATCTGACGAACGATTGTTTCAATGTGCTTGTCATTAATTTTTACACCTTGTAAGCGATATACTTCCTGGATCTCATTCACCATGAATTCCTGCACAGCATTCGGTCCTTTGATGGCAAGGATGTCGTTCGGAGTGATCGCACCTTCTGATAATGGCTGACCCGCTTTAACATAATCACCTTCCGCTACAAGGAACAATTTAGACAATGGTACCAGGTACTTGCGCTGATCAGCATCTCGTGATTCAATGATGATCTCACGGTTACCACGTTTTACAGCTCCGAAGGAAACAACTCCGTCAATCTCGCTTACTACAGCAGGATTAGAAGGATTACGCGCTTCAAATAATTCTGTTACACGAGGAAGACCACCGGTAATATCGCCTCTAAGCTTTGCAAGTGTTCTTGGAATTTTCACCAGGATCATACCACCTTCTACATCTTCTCCTTCTTCTACATTGATGTGTGAACCAACAGGAATGTTATAGGACTTATGTTCTTTACTCTTACCAATAACTTTAATGGTTGGTATCTTTGTTTTATCACGTGTTTCAATGATCACCTTTTCTTTATGTCCGGTCTGCTCATCCATCTCTTCACGGAAAGTGATGCCTTCGATGATATTGTCGAATTCAATCTGTCCTTTCAGTTCAGAAAGAATAACAGCATTGTAAGGATCCCAGGTGCAAATAGTTTTACCCTTTGCAACTTTATCTCCTTCCTTCACTACAATGAATGACCCATAAGGAACGTGATTCGAAATCAGCACGCGATCAGACTTTGGATCTTCAATCCTCACCTCACCTGCACGTCCAATTGCCACCACTACTTTATCTCCGGCACCATTGGTGAAGGTTGCCGTTCTTACATCTTCAAATTTAACTACACCATCAAATTTTGCTTTTAATTCAGATTCTGTCGCCATACCTGATGCAGCACCACCTGTATGGAAAGTACGAAGTGTCAACTGTGTACCAGGTTCACCGATGGATTGTGCGGCGATGATTCCCACTGAATCACCCATTTCTGTGCGACGGCCGGTGGTCAGATTGCGTCCATAGCATTTTACACATACTCCCTTTCGTGATTCGCAGGTAAGCACTGAACGAATTTCTACCGTTTCAATGGCTGTATTTTCAATTTTGGAAGCAATGTCTTCATCAATCTCATCACCGGCATTTACGATCAGTTCATCAGTAAGCGGATCGATGACCTCGTATAAGCTTACACGACCAATGATGCGGTCGTATAATGGTTCTACCACTTCATCATTGTCTTTCAATGCAGAAATTGGAATACCGCGCAACGTTCCGCAATCTTCTTCCATAATCACCACATCCTGCGCAACATCCACCAAACGACGGGTGAGATAGCCGGCATCCGCTGTTTTCAATGCTGTATCTGCCAAACCTTTGCGGGCACCGTGTGTAGAAATAAAGTATTCCAATACGCTCAGTCCTTCTTTAAGATTGGCGAGAATCGGATTCTCGATCAACTCACCGCCTGAGCTTCCTGACTTGCGTGGCTTTTGCATCAATCCACGAATACCTCCCAACTGACGTACCTGTTCTTTCGAACCACGGGCGCCGGAATGCAGCATCATGTACACACTATTGAATCCCTGGCGGTCAAGTTCCAGCGCCTTGTTCAGTGTTTCTGAAATACGGTTGTTTACACGGGTCCAGATATCAATCACCTGGTTATACCGCTCATTATTCGTGATGAAACCCATGTTGTAATTGTTGGTGATCTCATCCACTTCATCCTGTGCGCCTTTCAGCATTTCCTGTTTGTTATCAGGAATCAGGAGATCTGACAAGTTAAACGATAATCCACCTTTAAATGCCATCGTGAAACCAAGCTGTTTGATATCATCCAGGAATCTTGCAGTAGTTGGAATGTCGGTTGCTTTGATGATGTCGCCAATAATATCACGGAGTGCTTTCTTGGTAAGTAACATGTTGATGTAACCCGCTTCTTCCGGTACCATCTGGTTAAAGATGACGCGGCCAACGGTGGTTTCAATCAGTTTATCTACCAATACATCATTCTCTTTTATTTTCACCTTTACCCTGATCCAGGAATGGAGGTCAACCTTGCCTTCATTATAAGCAATGATCACTTCTTCTGATGAGTAGAAGGCCTTTCCTTCACCCTTCATCGCAAGCACACTGTCCGTTTTTCTTCCTTTGGTGGTATAATAAAGTCCCAATACCATATCCTGTGAAGGAAGTGTAATTGGCGATCCATTTTGTGGGTTCAGGATATTGTGGGAAGAAAGCATCAGCAACTGCGCTTCAAGTATCGCAGCATTGCTGAGTGGTACGTGTACCGCCATCTGGTCACCGTCAAAATCGGCGTTGAACGCGCCGCACACGAGCGGATGAAGATGGATGGCTTTACCTTCAATCAGTTTTGGCTGGAAAGCCTGTATGGATAACCTGTGCAGCGTAGGAGCACGATTGAGCATTACAGGATGCCCTTTCAAAATATTTTCCAGGATATCCCAGATTACGGGCTCTTTGCGGTCAACCAGTTTCTTGGCAGATTTCACCGTTTTTACAATGCCTCTTTCGATCAGTTTGCGGATGATGAATGGCTTGAAAAGCTCGGCAGCCATATCTTTAGGAATTCCGCATTCGTGTAATTTCAAATCAGGTCCCACTACGATTACAGAACGGCCAGAGTAATCAACACGTTTACCGAGCAGGTTTTGACGGAAACGGCCTTGCTTACCTTTAAGCACATCGCTCAATGATTTGAGGGCGCGTCCACCTTCTGCTTTTACAGCATTTGATTTACGGGAGTTGTCAAACAATGAGTCAACAGCCTCCTGTAACATGCGTTTTTCATTCCGCAGGATTACATCAGGGGCTTTGATTTCGATCAATCGTTTCAGGCGGTTGTTCCGGATAATTACGCGACGGTATAAATCATTCAAGTCAGAAGAGGCGAAACGGCCACCATCCAATGGAACCAATGGACGCAATTCAGGTGGCACTACCGGTAAATATTGTACGATCATCCATTCCGGACGATTGGTTGTTCTTTCATTTGCCTCGCGGAAAGCTTCTACTACGCTGAGGCGCTTTAGGGCTTCTGCCTTCCGTTGCTGTGAAGTTTCGTTGGCAGCCTGGTGACGCAATTGGTAAGAAAGGTCATTCAGGTCAATGCGGGAAAGCAGGTCGCGACAAGCATCGGCACCCATTTTGGCCACGAATTTCTTCGGGTCCATATCATCCAAATGCTGATTATCCTTTGGAAGCTGATCCAGGATTTCGAGGTATTCTTCTTCCGTAAGCAGATCAAGATATTGCTTATCCTCGCGTATTCCGGCTTGAATTACTACATACCGTTCGTAATAAACAATGGTCTCCAATTTCTTGGAAGACAATCCAAGGAGGTAGCCGATTTTATTGGGTAAGGATTTGAAATACCAGATGTGCACTACTGGCACCACCAGCTTTATGTGCCCCATGCGCTCGCGACGAACCTTCTTCTCTGTCACTTCCACGCCACAACGATCGCAGACGATACCCTTGTAGCGTATACGTTTGTATTTTCCGCAATAACATTCATAATCCTTTACCGGGCCGAAGATCCGCTCACAAAACAATCCATCACGTTCGGGTTTATAGGTCCGGTAGTTAATGGTCTCGGGCTTCAGCACTTCACCATACGACCGCTCCAGAATGGAATCCGGGGATGCCAGGGAGAGGGTGATTCTGGTAAAGTTGGGTTTGATTTTAAGGTCTTTCTTGAATGGCATATGTTGATTTGTGTTATTCGTTATTTCTTAACTCTTCAAACGTCGCTGACACGGTCAGCATAAATGCAGTCGCACCCTTAGATAATAAGGTGATAAACAATGAATTGCGACAATGTAAACTGGTGAAGTGGGAAGTGATTGATAATCAATTGAAACGCCTCCGATTTTTACGAGCGGCAAAGATAGGATTCTTTTTCGAAAAAACGCATGCATTTTGAAGTAAAAAGAAGGATCTGAGGTCTGGTAGGGAAATGAGGAGAAACTGAATGAAGTACGAATCAGAAATTAACGATCAGCAACGAAAGACGCGAAGCTAAAGAGCTTTTGTCAGGTTGTAACCCCAAAAAAAACTGGACAAATACGGAATACAATTCCCTATTTTTCCATATTTTTGCTACATGATTAAACGAGATGCACAAAAAAGGTTGGAACATCTTGCCAAAACTTTTAAAGCAATTGCGGTTATTGGACCACGGCAATCGGGAAAAACCACGCTGGTAAAAAAAACTTTTCCGGATAAAAGATATTATTCATTAGAAAATCCTGATTTAAGAAATTTTGCTTTGGAGGATCCTCGCGGATTTTTAAAAACCATGCCTCATGGAGCGATCCTGGATGAAGTGCAGCGAACACCAGAACTCTTCTCCTACCTGCAGGAAATTTTAGATGATACCAAAGAAAAAGGCCTGTTTGTACTTACCGGTTCAAATAATTTTTTACTTCAGCAAACAATTTCTCAAACACTTTCGGGCAGGATTGGATACATTCAATTATTGCCTTTTTCGTTGCATGAACTCAAAACGGCAAAGCTGATTCCCACTACAGATGAGGAACTAATATTTACAGGTTTTTATCCTTCCATTTATGATCAACAAATAGCGCCGGCGGACTGGCTTCCTGATTACATCAGAACATACATTGAACGCGATGCCCGCCAAATAAAAAATATCAGTGATCTGATAGTTTTTGAAAAATTTATCAGGCTGCTTGCAGGCCGAACGGGCCAGGAACTGAACCTCAGTTCACTTGCGAATGAGACTGGAGTTGATGGTAAAACGGTGCAGTCGTGGATTGGAATTCTGGTAAGCAGTTTTATTGTTTTTCTGTTGAAACCTCATCACAAAAACTTTAATAAAACGATTGCTAAGCGTCCTAAACTGTACTTCTATGACACTGGTTTGGTTTGTTCACTGCTGGGCATCCGCCAGTGGGAACAGGTTCAAAACTATCCGTTAAAAGGAGCCTTGTTTGAAACGATGGTTGTAACTGAGCTGCTAAAAAAAAGAACCAACAGCGGATTGCCTGTTAACCTATTTTACTGGAGAGATAAAACAGGGCATGAAATAGATGTAATTACCGATAGTGCAGGAAAACTACTGCCGATTGAAATAAAATCAGGAAAAACATTCCAACCGGATTTCCTGAAAAGCCTCAATTACTGGAAGAAATTGAGTCATACAAAATCATCTGTGCTTCTTTACGGAGGTGATCAGCAACAGCAGCGAAGTGATGGTACGCTGATTACCAATTGGCGGGAAATTACTGAACTTGAAATTTGATTTGGTTTTGAGCAACTCAGTTTGATTTATTCTTCAAAAAGTTGCCGCGTTACAATAATTTTTTCATGAGGTTACTTGATTACAATCTTGTTGGTTGTATCCTATTTAATTTAAAAGAAGATGGAAGAATAAGTGAAGCAGCACTGACAATATTTAATGGGTCAGGTGATAAATGAACAGGTGAGTTGAAGGCGAAAATAAAATTGTTCCTGATCCAATAATCTACAGCGGACGATATTTCAAAAGCAATAAGCCAATTTTTGTTAAAAATTATTGCCCCTTCTTAATTCTTCCGGATTGTTACCTGGAGTAATTCCTGCCTATAAAACAAATGCAGAGATCAACTGCTTATTCACCGCATTAATTGCGGATATTATTTATTATATTTGCCGCAAAATTTGCGGACAATGGCTCAATTCATTTATCAATTAACCGAATGGCCAAACTTTACCTGGCAGTCTGAAAACATACTATTTCCACTCGGCAAAGCCAGGAATCTGCAAGGCAAACTGATGAGCAAAATGGAAGCACTTGGTTTTGTATTGAGGGGAGAAGCCATGCTGGAGACTTTAACAGTAGACGCAGTTAAATCTGCTGAGATAGAAGGTGAAATATTACCTGTTGATGAAGTGCGCTCCTCTATCGCAAGAAGACTTGGAATAGATATATCCCGCCTGTTGCCATCTGACCTGCATGTGGATGGCATGGTGGAAATGTTGCTGGATGCAACCCAACAATTCAACAAAGCGCTTACGACTGAAAGGTTGTTCAACTGGCAGGCGGCTCTATTTCCAACGGGCAGAAGTGGTTTGTATAAAATTGAGGTGGGTAAATGGCGGACAGATAAAACCGGTCCGATGCAGGTTATTTCCGGACCAATGGCGAAAGAGAAAATACATTTCCAGGCACCGGATGCATCGACTGTCAGAAAAGAAATGAGTGTCTTTATGAAATGGTTCAATAAGGAGGATACTCTTGATCCTGTACTCAAGGCCGCCATAGCGCACTTTTGGTTTGTAACTATTCACCCATTTGACGATGGCAATGGGCGGATTGCCCGGGCAATAACTGACATGCAATTAGCAAAAGCCGATGGCAGCGCGCAACGGTTTTACAGCATGTCTGCTCAAATCAGGAAGGAAAGAAAAATGTATTATAAAATTCTTGAAAAAATACAAAGCGGCAACCTTGATATAAGTGAATGGATATTGTGGTTTATAGAATG
>JBDSEW010000273.1:0-3058 GCA_039919825.1 Chitinophagales bacterium
CAGTGAAAATGTTTTTGTAGGAAGAAATTCAGGGCGCGCCAACACAACTGGTGCCGCCTGTACCTTCATGGGTGAAAGTGCAGGGTATAGCAATACCATCGGAACAGCTAATACCTATATAGGAGAAGATGCAGGATATTACTCCACAACGGGAACTTCAAATGTTTTTGTGGGTGCCGAAAGCGGAAGCAACAATACCACTGGATCTTTCAACTCATTTTTCGGGGAAGATGCCGGGCAGCTCACAACCGTTGGGAATAACAACACATTCATTGGAAATCTTGCAGGATACAACAACACCATAGGAGGAAATAATGTAGCGCTCGGTTATAATGCCCAGTCAGGAAATACGCTTACTAATGCCATTGCCATCGGCTACAATTCAAGTGTGACATCCAGCAATAGCATGGTGCTGGGAGGAACAGGAGCCAATGCCGTAAAAGTTGGGATTGGAGTGACTGCTCCAGCGGCAGAATTGGAAGTAAACGGATACACGATGCTCGGAACAACTGTCGATGGTGCACCAAAAATCAAGATGAAAAAAATTACCGGAACAACTGCCACGGCACAGGGAGGCAGTGTAAGCATCGCTTATGGACTCACCAGCAGCAAAATTCTCTCGGTAGAAGTATTGGTTGAATATGGTGCAAATGTTTTTGTTCCATCGGGTTATATAGTGAATTCGGGCTATGAATTCAACTATTATGTAAATACCACCAACGTCATCATCTATAATCTCACGGGCAACTCAACCAACATACTTTCTGATCCGGTGAGGATTCTGATCACCTATGAGCAGTAAAGCATTAACAATGTGTTCTTAAACCAGATGTTTTCAATTCCTCATTCTGCGGGCCTTATTTCTGCATATCAGTTTTCTTTTCACGGATATTTTGAGTTTTACTCTATAGGTATTTTCACCACTTCCGTTTTCTCACCCGCTGTAAAGCCGAGCAGGTAAATACCTGGAGTAAGCTGATTGCGGCGCAGCAGAACTTCATGATTCCCGGCTTCGAGGTTTGTTGCAAGAAGGGTTTGCACCTTTTTCCCGGAAACATCAAAAAGTTCCAGCGTAGCTCCACTGTTTTCTGCAATCCAGAGGCGGATGATTGCTTCTGTAGTCACAGGGTTAGGATAAACACTGAGTGAGCCAGGTGGCTCACTGAATGTGCCCAGCCGGAGTGATGTGGTGAACTCTTTTTTTGCCGACCACTCTGAAGCAACTATGGGCGCAGTGCTGCAGATGGTCTTCACCTGCCATACATACGTGGTGCCGGTAACCAGGCCGGAGATTTTTTTTGAGTTATCATGTGAGGCAAGAACCGTCCAACTACTGGTGTTCTTTACTTTATAGCGAAGCTTGTAGCCTGCAGCGCCATCCGCTGCAGTCCATTGCAGTATCGCTTTTGACTGAGTGATGCCGGTAGCGACCAAACCGTTGGCTACGGCACAACCCGGCGTAAATTGCCAGAAATCTTTTAAAAGACTGTCCGTTATATCATCCTTACCGGTTCCAATATAACCGTTGTTTCCGACTTCAAAACCTACTGTCTCGATTCGGGCAGGA
Source organism: Chitinophagales bacterium (assembly GCA_039919825.1). GTDB lineage: Bacteria > Bacteroidota > Bacteroidia > Chitinophagales > UBA10324 > JACCZZ01. Next base: position 1,568 of record JBDSEW010000273.1, read on the forward strand.
CCGGCAAACCCGGTTTGCTGTGACCAACTATCAGTAACATGGTCATACTCCCAGAATTCATTTGTTTGAAAACCGTTGGTGTCAAGCCCAAGACCCAGGTAGCCTTTGCTGCCAATGGAGAAGCCTACCGCGTAACACCAGATGTTGCCGGGAAAGTCTGCTTTTTTTGTCCACGTATTGGTAGCCGGGTCAAATTCCCATAAATCATTGGAGAAGGACGGATCATCATTTACTATCCCAGACAGAGGTATCCTTTTTCACCTATGGCGAAGCCAGTTGCCAGGTGCCGTGAAGGTGCAGGCAGATCACTTTTCTGTGTCCATGTATCGTTGACAGAGTCATATTCCCACCAATCTTTTTTGCGTGCATTCGTCGAACTCAATCCTGTTCCGATGTATCCTTTATCCCCAATGCTGATTCCCACGGCATTGCTACGGTCTCCACCGCCAAAATCTGCCTTCATCTCCCATGTGTTTGTCGAAGGGTCGTAGCGCCAAAGGTCATCGAGCTCACCGATACTACCCTTCCCAGTACCAACATACCCGTACATACCAATAGAGAATCCAGCTGCTGATTCTCTGCCGAATTCTGTGGGTATGTCAGCTTTCTGAGTCCAAAAATTTAATTGAGGATTATATTCCCAAATATCTTTTGGTCCAGCTGTATCATTCACGCCAAATGCTATGTATCCATAAATGCCCACGTTAAATCCTACGGCTTGTTTTCTAACCCCACCTCCAAAATCAGCTTTTGGAGTCCATGTGCCTTGAGCCTTGCAAGAAAACCAACCCAAGAAAATCGTGCACATCAAAAAAGAAAAAAAAAGTTTTCATAATAATCAGAGGTTTGATTATTGAATAGCAACCTTTGTTCTGTAAATATTACCGTCAATGGTTTCTTGAAGCCAGTAAAAACCTGTAGGTAAATCGTTTAATGATATTTTACTGTGAAGCACTCCGTTATCCATTAAATCTTGTGAAGAAAAGACTGTTCTGCCAGCATGATCAAGAATTTCCATGAGGCTCATGCCACTCACCTTTTCAGAAAGCTTCACGTTTACGGTGCTTTCCTCATCATCAATTACAATGCACGAATCACGTAAACGAAATAAAGAAAATTCATTCATATTATAATGACAAGATTGGGAGAACGATCTCGACCCTGGTACCGCTTGATTCCTGACCTTCATCATACAGATCCGTAATCACAAAGCCTGAGTGTGGTTCTTTCGTTTTATCTCTGAGAATCTCCAGTCTCTTGGTTACGAGCTCTATTCCTTTTGATACGTCTCTTCTTTTAACAGCTGTTGAAATAATAATAATAACGATAACTTAAAAGATTTAAATTTGAATAATCAATCAACGCGAAAGTCTAATTCAAACCTATCCTAAAGAGGGGGTGCTTACACTTTCAGTCTCGATAATTATTTTATTACAGGTGTGAATGATGTGGCTACAGAAAAACAATCGCTAAATATCTTCCCAAACCCTG
>JBDSEW010000088.1:0-13172 GCA_039919825.1 Chitinophagales bacterium
CGAAACTGGGGCCATTTTTCAGGATGGGTAGCGTGATCACTTCTATTCCCATGGAAATTGATCATCCTATAGATGCCGGCATTGCCGCTTTCTGCGATAAATGCCGCGCCTGCAGAATCTATTGTCCCGCAAAGGCAATTCCGGATGAACGTAACGAGGCAGCAGGTAAAGATCACCTCGGCAATTATCGTTACCAGGTAGATACTGCGAAGTGTTTTCCTTATTTCGCTACACACTATTACTGTTCAGCATGCCTGCCGGTATGTGTGTATAATCATAAAGAATGGGCGAAAGATTTTGAAGGTTTCGAAACAAAGCTGTTTCCAAAAGTGATTATGAACGATCCGCCACCACCGGCCGATAGTATTCCCTCGGAAAAGCGCCATGAATATCCGCGGCTAAACCGTGAAGTGAAATAACCTGTTATTCAAAATTAATCTCTGTTTTCAAATCAATTTCCTCAAGTATCGCGCTCACGTTCAGGCATTCTTCCATGCTGCCTTCATACACTTTGCATTTGCCTTCTGTATGGACCGTTTGCGCCATCTTCTCCCCTGTTTTATACGAACAGTTAATAGCAAGTATCAGTTGAAAGATTACTTCATCAAAACTATGGTAATCATCGTTGAAAAGAATCACCCGTGCATATCCGGTTGTATCAGGACCGGAAATTTTTTCTATAGGTAGAACTTCTGTTTCCATGGCAGGCAGGCTAATTTAAGGAGAATGCCGAAACTGTTTTCAATTTTCGATGGCAATTCGTTGAAAAATTCCTACAATGCTTCAGGTAATTTAACAGTTGAACAATTTAACAATTGGCAACTCAGGAATACTTACATTTAACGATTAGTAACCCTCAATTCTCCAATCATGAAAACTCTTATCCTCAAAAAATTAATGCCGGTAGTATCTGTGGCTTTCATCATGTTTACGATCAATGGCTGTGGAGTGAAAGACAGCACCATCAAAGCTGCCATCGCAGAGCAATCCAAAACAATGACGGACATGTCTGCACTGAATTTTGATGTGCAGAAAGGTGTAGTTACCATTACAGGCGAATGCAAAGATGAAGCTACAAAGGCAATGGTTGAAAATTCCGTGAAGTCAATTAAAGGAGTTACGTCTGTAGTAAACAATACTACCGTTACACCGCCCCCGGCTCCTGCTCCAGTGGTAATTACAGCCGATGATCCGCTTACCATTGCAGTTACCGATGCCATAAAAGCTTATACAGGAGTATCGGCTACTGTGCAGGATGGTGTTATTACCCTGACAGGAGAAATTAAAAAAGCTGACCTCCCGAAACTGATGATGTCATTGAACAGTCTGAAGCCAAAAAAGATCTCCAACCAACTTACCATAAAATAAAAACGGAGGAACCATACTATGACATTACAGGATAAATACAGGGAATTGACTGATGCTGCCAAACAATATGGTGTCACCGGTTTGCAGGCTCGTGAACAGGACGGTGTGCTGTATATTGATGGCGAATCTCCTGCAGGCACTGTTAAAGATGCTTTGTGGAAGATCTACGAAAAGCTCGATCCCGATTTTCGCTCGGGTGATTTGGTCATGAATATCAATGTTTCAGGGCTCGCTTCCGGGTCTAAAGCCAAAGTAGTTACCCAGACTTCAAACCTAAACATCCGCAAGGGTCCCGGAACAGATCAACCCATTGTTGGCAAAGCAGCACATCATGAAATCGTCACGCTGATCAGTAAAAGCAGTGATCAGTGGTGGCTGATCCGTACCGACGATGGTGAAGAAGGGTATGCGTATGCACAGTATCTTTCTCCTGAGCCATGAACCAGGAGTTGATATGCGTTTGCTGAAATCCAGGTTGCTGTTACTGATTCTTTTTGTCTTCGCGTCAAGAGCAGCCGCTCAAAATGCCAATGCTTACCAGGAAATTTCAGGAATTTATACAGGCAGTATTCCATGCACTGATTGCCAGGGCATTCAATACCGGCTCAGTTTATTTCGTGACGGCAATTATGAAGAAAGTGTAACCTACCAGGGTCGTTCACTGACTCCAATCACCTTCAATGGTACTTACATTATTGTGCAAAATTCCATCCTGCAACTCAATGGTGAAAGCTATAGCATGGGGCAGTTTAGAATAAGTCCTGCTGCTTTACAAATGCTGGATGTGAATGGAAATGAAATTACCGGTAAATTCTCTGAGCGTTATGTGCTTCACAAACTTACACGGTCTGTAAAAACCATATCAGACGGACCAGAAAAAATAATCACTGCTCCTGCTGACAGAAAAAAATTCAGCCACGGAATTACTTTTTATGCAAGCGGCAATGAGCCTTTCTGGTCGCTGGATATTTCTGAAGGAAACTTTATAAAGCTAAATACCGCTGATGGATTTAATCTTAATACACCCTATGTAAACGGAATAAAAGCAATGGATGCCAATGTGAGCAGGTATTATTCACAAACGGAATCCGGCACACTACAGATACAAATACAGCAGCAGCGTTGCATCGATGGCATGAGTGGAATAGAAAGCGATTACAAAGTAGCTGTTGAGGCAAAGTATGCAGGTGAAAATGAGCTCAGGCATTTTGAAGGATGTGGTACGCAGGTTCCTGATTTTAACCTCGAAGGAAAGTGGACGCTAAAAAAACTCGGTGGTGAGGAAATTGATGGCTCAAAAAATCAGCAAACGATTCCTTACTTTGAAATTAACCTCGATAGTTTTAACTATACCGGAAATGGAGGTTGCAATCCCATTGCAGGAAAAATAGAAACTTCTGAAAAAGGCCTTATTCGTTTTGAGGACGGTGCCTTGACAATGATGGCTTGTCCTGAGATGGAAATGGAAACAGCGTTCCTTGATGCACTCAAAAAGACAACAGCATATACGTTGTTAAATGATGAACTCATTCTTTCCAATCCTGGTAAAATGACACTGGTAATGAGCAAAGCTACTGAAGCAATTTCCCTCAGTTACCGATTGATAGATATCTGGGTATTGGAAAATATGAATGGGGAAAAAGTTGATCCTAAAGACTACAGAAGCGATCTTCCGAGGCTGGAGATAAACAGTGAAATGAACTTCACCGGAACAACGGGTTGTAACAACATCAGTGGTAAACTAGAAGCCGGCGATCAAATGATAAAGATGACCATAGAAAAAATGACCCGCATGGCCTGCACCAATTCCGCTGCAGAAACGGCCTTTGTTGACGCGGTTAATAATGCAACTACGTATTCAATAGGCAATAACAAATTGTCTATAATGCAGGATGGAAAGATTACATTAATATTCAAAAAAGTTGACTAGAAGCTATCATAAAGCACTCAACAAATTCTTGGATGCCACTCCAGAATAGTGAGAAAAAAAGAAGCAATCCTCTCCACGAAACTTCATTCTGAATTACGCCTCAATCAAAATTCGCTTTACAAAAACTAATCGTATAGTGGTGAAGCAATCCCAACATCAATGGGTGTACGAAAATTTGTGATTATAGACCATAAATTAAATAAGCGCCAAGACGATAAGGCGCCAAAAAAAAGAAAAACTGTTGATACTCCATAAAGTTCTTAGCGCCTCCGCGTTTTAGCGCTAAATAAACTTCACTTCCCGGTTGGAGTCGAGTTGCCACAATTTAGATTTGGCGGACACCTACATCAATCCTTTTACTTTGTACTCCCAACTTCCCTCCTATCTTTGCGCCCTTTAAAACCCGGTTGCGCAAATGAACATCCTCCAGGCAATTATTCTGGCCATAGTAGAAGGAATCACTGAATTTCTCCCCATCTCTTCTACCGGCCATATGGTTATTGCATCCACCATCATGGGTATCAACAATGATGACTTTGTAAAGATGTTTGAAGTAGTGATCCAGTTTGGAGCTATCCTTTCCGTCGTCGTTTTATACTGGAAAAAATTTATGCCAGGAAATAAATCAGTTGCTGAATGGTTCACCTTCTACCTTAAATTACTGGTCGCATTTATTCCATCTGCATTCTTCGGTTTGCTGTTTCATGATTTCATAAAAGAAATGATTGGAAGTGTTACCGTAGTAGCCATTTCAATGCTGGCTGGTGGAATTGTACTATTATTCATTGATAAAATCTTTAAGTCATCGGAAGATGCAGAAGAAAAACCGGTCTCTTATCCAATGGCATTCAAAATCGGCCTGTTCCAGGTGATCAGCATGGTTCCGGGAGTATCACGCTCTGCCGCAACAATCATCGGTGGTATGAGTCAGCGGCTCAGCCGGAAGCAGGCGGCGGAATTTTCCTTTTTCCTCGCAGTACCTACCATGGCTGCTGCCTCGCTTTTAGATTTTCTCGATTATTATAAATCCATTACCTCCGCAACGATGGTACCACTGGTTGTTGGCTTCGTGGTCGCTTTTATTGTTGCCATGATTGCCATCAAAGCATTTGTCGGTTTTCTTACAAAACACGGATTCAAAGTATTTGGTTATTACCGCATCATTGTTGGTGCTATCTTACTCCTTTTAATTGCAATGGGAGTAAATCTCCAGATGTTATGACGATTGAAGAAATCCGGAATGGTTCAGTATTGTTGTTTGACAAGCCATTCGACTGGTCATCTTTTGATGTGGTAAACAAGGTTAAGCGCTGGACAAAATCAAAAGTTGGTCATGCCGGCACGCTGGACCCTTATGCCACCGGCCTTTTGATTCTTTGCACAGGCAAGTTTACCAAACGCATTCCCGAATTCCAGGATACTCAAAAGGAATATACCGGTACAATGGTATTGGGCGCAACCACACCGAGCTATGACCTGGAGAAGGAAATAGATCATCGATTTGACACCAGTGACATATCAATTGAAATGATTCATGCAATAGTCCCGCAATTTGTTGGCGAGGTCATGCAATCACCACCCAACTTTTCAGCTATTTATGTGGATGGAAGACGAGCCTATAAAAAAGCAAGATCAGGCCATGACTTTGAAATTGAGAAAAGAAAAGTTACCCTCCATGAGTTTGAAATTACCGGAATTGAATTACCCAAAGTACATTTCAGAATTGTTTGTGGAAAAGGGTTTTATGTCCGTTCGCTGGTAAACGATTTTGGGAAAGCGTTAAACAATGGTGCTTACCTTGCAGCACTTTGCAGAACCCGCATTGGTGCCTATCATCTGAAAAATGCCTGGCAAATGGATGATTTTACGAAATTTGTTCAGGCCGAAGAAGCAGGTAAAAACGCACAATGAGCGAAGCCGAACGGCAATCACGAATAAATCAGTGATAACTACTTTTTAAAATAATCTGATCTCATCAAAGGATTGCATGCAGGTTCATAAAAACGCAGGTTCGCTTCCTTCCTTTAAAAACGCCGTTATCACCGTTGGAACTTTCGACGGCGTTCACCGTGGCCATCAGCACCTGATTCAACGCATCAAAAAACTGGCAGCAGAAATATCCGGTGAAAGCGTGCTCATCACTTTTGATCCACATCCACGCACCATTGTTTTTCCGGAAGACCATTCTGTCCGCATTCTTTCTACGCTAGATGAAAAAATTGAATTGCTGGAACAGCTGCAGGTTGATCATTTAGTGGTTGCTCCTTTCACACGGGAGTTTTCATTGCTGACTGCCCGTGACTACGTTGATCATTTCCTGGCCGGAAAATTTCATCCCGCTATTATTGCAATAGGTTATAACCACCAGTTTGGTCATCACCGCGATGGAAATATTGAACTGTTGCGCAAACTATCAGGAAATTATGGATTCAGAGTCGAAGAGATCACCAAACAATTGGTAGATGATATTGAAGTAAGTTCCACACGCATCCGGATTGCACTCCAGGAAGGTGACGTGAAAACTGCCGCTCACCTGCTTGGTCATCCCTATTCATTGCAGGGAATGGTAGTTAAAGGAAATCAACTCGGCCGCAAGTTTGGATATCCTACAGCAAACATTGCTCTGGCGGATCCATTGAAGCTGGTGCCATCAGATGGAGTGTATGTAATACAGGCGCAAGCCGGGGATCGGTTATTAAATGGTGTTGCCAGCATCGGATTTCGCCCTACGATAAATGGCCGCCACAGAACTATTGAAGCGTACCTCTTTGATTTTGATGGTGACTTATATGATCAGCAGTTAAAAATTGAATTCATCGAATGGCTGCGGCCGGAACTGAAATTTGAAACCGTTGACCTGATGATTTTAGAAATTGACAAGGATGTGGTAAGAGCGAAAGAGATTTTGGCCGCTCATTAAAAGTTGGGTATAGTGGATTGCAGAGGTCTTTGATGATTGACAGTATGCAATGGGCATTTTTTTTTAACTAAATTCGCCACTGAAATTTTACAATCCATGAAGTACACGTTTCTCAATTCCCGTTTCCTGTTGTTGTCGGTGATGATTTTGATAGCTGCATTAAGCAGGTTATTAACCAATCAGCTTCACTTGTGGAACTTCACTCCTATAGCTGCCATTGCACTCTTTGGAGCCGCTTATTTTACTGATAAGAAATTCGCTTTTCTCATTCCAATCATTGCTATGCTCATCACGGATGCATTTATCGGTTTTCATCCCGGCATGTGGGACGTTTATGCCACCCTGGTACTGATCACTTTCATTGGTTTTTCACTCCGTAATAATGTTCGCGTAGTTCCGGTAATTGCCGTTTCATTATTGTCTTCACTCATCTTTTTCACTACTACCAACTTTGCTGTTTGGTTAGGCTCCGCACTGTATCCAAAAACATGGGCAGGACTCACTACTTGTTTTGCTGCTGGCATTCCATTCTTCGGTAATACCATAGCAGGAGATCTGTTTTACTGCGGAGTATTGTTTGGGGGATATGAATTGATCAAAAGAATGTATCCACAGATTCTCCGGACTGCTTAAGGTCACAGTGATTGCCAATTGGTTCTTCACATGGAACTTCGGCCCTTTAATGATCGATTCGTTTTACCAGTCATCGTAATTTCTCAATTTTTTTGTACCTCCCTCTGGTTTGCAGGAAATGCCATTATATCCGACATCACTACAGAATTTCACCTGGAATCTCAGTTTTTAGCTTACCTCACGAGTGCCATTCAATTTGGATTTATCAGCGGCACTTTAATTTTTGCTGTCCTTTCCATTTCTGACCGGTTCTCTCCTTCCAAAGTCTTTTTTAGCAGCGCCATTCTTGCCGGATTATTTAATCTTGGAATAAACATAACCGGCATTCATTCAACAGAAATACTTCTTTTCAGATTCCTGACCGGTTTTTTCCTTGCAGGTATCTACCCCGTTGGTATGAAGATCGCAGCCGACTACTATAAAGAAGGCCTTGGAAAGTCACTGGGTTTTTTAGTGGGAGCTTTGGTGCTCGGAACAGCCTTTCCGCATTTATTAAAAAGTATTACCATAAGCTATCCCTGGAAATATGTGGTGTATGCAACTTCAATCCTGTCAGTTGTGGGTGGCCTGATTATAGTATTGCTTGTACCTGATGGGCCTTACCGTAAACCTGCTCAGAAATTACATTTCAGGGCATTCATAAATGGATTCAAACAACAAAATTTTCGCATGGTCTCGCTTGGATACTTCGGGCACATGTGGGAACTCTACACTTTCTGGGCATTTGTACCCCGTATGCTGGCAACTTACAATAGCCGCTACCCCTCAATAAACCTTAATGTTTCCATCCTCTCATTCCTCATCATTGCAGCAGGTGGATTTGCCTGTGTATTCAGTGGCCTGCTCTCACAATATTTCGGAGCAAAAAAAATAGCGACGCTCTCTTTATTCCTCTCCTGTTTGTGTTGCCTCGTTTCTCCCCTTTTTTTATTTTCTTCTTCGGCTATTTTATTAATTATCTTCTTATTCATTTGGGGACTTACAGTTATTGCCGACTCGCCGCTTTTCTCTACACTGGTTGCTCAAAATGCACCGGAAGAGTCAAGAGGCACTGCGCTAACCATTGTCAATTGTATCGGGTTTTCGATCACCATTATCAGCATTCAGTTTTTAAATGCATTTTCTGAAAAAATAAGCGCTCAATATATTTACATGCTGCTTGCTATGGGGCCATTGCTTGGGCTCATCGCCTTGTTAAAAAAACAAAACACCCAACAGTCCAAAAACATCTTAAATTGAATCCTGTTGTCGGGCAAATAAAATTTCATTATCTACAACAAAGCAAGAATTGATAATTCATCTTTAACAGAAAAAAATTGGTAACAGAAGAAAGCTTTAGAAAATTAGCCTTGTCATTTCCTGAAACAGTGGAGCTTCCTCACTTTGAAAAAACATCTTTCAGGGTAAACAAAAAAATATTTGCCACACTTGATGAAAAAAATAACCGCGCTTGTTTAATGCTTTCCGAAGTCGATCAGTCTGTTTTTGCTGCCTTCGATAAATATGTAATCTACCCTGTTCCCAATAAATGGGGCAAGCATGGAGCCACTTTTGTAGAATTAAAAGTTGTTCCTAAAAGTATGCTGAAAGATGCCATGACCCAGGCATATAAGAAAGCCACTACAAAGAAACCCACATCGCGATCGAAGCCGGAATGACCATTTAAATGCTTACCAAAAAGGATTCCCTCAGCACCTTCTTCATGCTCCTCAACTGAAATGCAACGACCCCACTAGTTAAGTGGTCATATGGAACAGGATTGAAAAAAATTCAGCAATTGCTTCTCTATAAAATATTTTCCAATGAAAAAATTCGTATTAGTCCTTCTTATGCAGACAGCTATAATTTTCAATTCCTGTAAAAAAGGAGAAACCAATTCTTTCGTACTGGGAGTAGCCGTGCAATCTTCCTTCAACCAGGACCACATTAAAGTTTCAATTGACGGGGAAGATATTATCAATGCTACACTTCAAACCAACTATTCGTTGGGTATTTGTTTGGATGATGGCCAGGTCACTACAAAAAAACAATGAAGGCATGGACGAATTAAGAGTAGTTGTCGACAATGCAATTGCTATTACGGAATCCTTTGAACAGGATAATGATCTTTATATAGGAATTAATTACAATCAGCAAACATCTCAAATCTCGTTTGTTTACGCTCATGAACCATTTATCTATGACTAGTAAATGACACGATTTAATCACCGATTCCAACAATAGTATTTTACTGGTTTTCTCATTTCGCTATTCGCAGTTTAATATTAAACCGGAATTAAATCCACAAACCAGAATCCTTCAACAGGAGCTCCAACATTTTCTGTTCTTTTTATGTCGAGAGGCTTGAATATTTTTTCACCTTTAAAAAATTTCACGCTTTGCCTGAAGATAGGCCCATCGAATACGAATGAATGGTATTCACCATTTTCTCCGCACGGATCAACTCCAGACGGCAGTTCCTTAATCAATGCTTTGCTTATTTCTCTTCCTGCAAAAGATTCGTTCAGGGCATTGGCATTCACACAACAGATGACAGCACGGAAACCGGCTTCCAAAAAGGATATAATCAATTCTTCAGAGTCGCGCTTCCATAAAGGAAATACTCCTGTTAATCCATGGCGCTCCAATAATTTTTCACGATAGCTCCTGATATCTTCGAGGAAAATATCTCCATAAATGATGTGATGAATTCCTTCAAGCTTTAATTCATCCAGCACCTGAACAACCTGCATTTCGTAATGTTCGTTCGTGGATTTACGCACCCACATTTTCTTTAAGGGAATACCCAAAGCAATTGCCTGTTGGTCCAATAATGCTTCGCGCACACCATGTATGGAGATTCTCCGGTGCTCAGCATTCAATGTAGTAATAAGGTAACATACTTCATACACATTCTCTGTCATCACCTGGTGCAGGCTTGCTGCAGCATCTTTTCCACCGCTCCAGAAGAGTGCTGCTTTCACACGAGCCTTAGACATTGGACGATTGGATTGAATGCATTTATTTTTTGTTTTACCACTACCAGGCTTCGCTCATTGGCATTCATGATTTGAACTTCATCATGCTTTTAAAATTCATTAAAAGGAACCCCTCAATGTTAAATAAACACCTGTGCCCTTTGTTGCAAATCCCCTAATCTCCGTATAAGTAGTGTTCAAAAGGTTTTCAACTTTTAATGATGCTCCGAAATTTTTATGGAACTCGTATTTCAGCACCAGGTCAAATAGAAAATAATCATTGAGCGGCACTGTATTCAATGCACCATAAGGGACAAGTGTATAATCGTAGTAAATATCATTGTAACCGCTGACCCATTTTCCGCTTAATCGAAGGCTGGCGTTTTTAACAGGAAAAAATGTAGCGCCAACATTTGCAGTGCTGGGCCGCCGCACCAATCCTTCTGTTTCTACATCTGCAACCGGGAACGCACCATTGCTGTAAAGCTGCACGTGATTTCCCGCAGTATGGCTCGTGTCGATTGCATCGGCTGAATACGTCAGCTTTCCTTTCACGATACTAAGGTTTCCATCTATAGAAAGCCATTTCAAAAGTTGTGCAGAGAAGTATGCATCTACTCCCATGCTGTGTTGTGTTCCCGCATTGAGGTAGGTATCACCCCGGAAATCATCACGGTAGAAATCCTGCCCCAATTCATCAATGGGAACATTCTTATCCCACAGGTAAACATATTCAATCGCGTGTTGAACGGTAGTACTATAAATTGATATCCCATAGCTCAATGTTTTCTTCGGAAAAAATTTTATTCCTGCTTCTAATGAATGAGCATATTCCGGCTGCAGATCAGGGTTGCCACGTGTGATACCGGAAGTATAATAATTATCAGGTGCATACATTTGATACAGCGAGGGTGCATTAAAACCGGTTGAATAAGATGCAAAGATCCTCGCCCACTTTCCGATCTGGTAAGAAGGATTTATTTCATACACTATAGTGCTGCCGAAGAGGTCATGATGGTTGTAGCGCGCACCCAGAATAATGTTGAGTTCCTTTAATGATGGAGAAAACAAAGTTCCATCCATATCAAGTTGTGCAAATGCATTCAGCAAGGTGGAACTCAACTCCAGCGTATCCAGGTCACTCACCAATTCAAACTGATAGGCGCTGTTGTAATAGTGTGTTCCGGAAGTCATGGTCTCCCGGTTCATTCCAATTCCGGCAGTTAATTGCATGTTAGTCCAACCGTAATTCCCCAGCAATTCATGATTCATCTCCGTACCCTCATATCGACCGTCAGAATAAGTATGATCTCCGGTTCCCGAAGCGTCAATCAGTGAAGAATCGTCGATAGTACTGCGGTGAAGCGTGGAATAACCACCCGTGAGTTGCAGGTCAAATTTTTCAGTTAACCGGTAACCTGCTTTGTAATTGGCAAAATTTCTTTTAGTGAAAATCCGTGTACTGTCCCCATCATACAAGGTGGTTGGAATATCGAATGACCTGTATTTAAATCCTGCTTTATCGTAACCCGCAGCAGTATTGGTATAGCTGTAAGCGCCAAATACATTCCACTGCTTATTGATGAAACCCACTTTTGCAGCAATGCGCTGCTGATCAAAATCATCCTGGTCGAAACTTCTGAAAGAAGCTGAGGTTGTTGAAGTATCTATAGTAGCATCTATTCCATTAATGTTGGTATTAAATCCATCAAGGTTTGCATAGAAACCATTTTTAAAAGTACAATTCAGAAAAATGTTTTCTTCCAGTTGTGAAGTATTGGATCCAAAAATTCCTCCCATCAAGCGTGCATCTGCATGAAACCCGGGTTCCTGCTCTTTCTTCGTAATAATATTAATTGCACCGCCGATTGCAGCGGAACCATACAAGGTGCTGTGTGAACCCCGTACTATTTCAATCTGATCAATATTGGAAAGAGGAAGTTCATTCAGGTCAACGGCATTGTTGGTGGACGAAGGATCGCTGATCGGAACACCATCGATCATGATCACCGTTTGATTGCTGCCGGTACCGCGCATAAAAAGGCTTTGTGTCATTCCGGGATTCTGGTTGGCGCCAATGATCGAAACACCTGCATAATTGGAAAGCAATTCAGCTAGGGTGGTTGCTCCCTGTTTTTGAATTTCTGCGTTAGAGATCACAGTCACTTCCCTGCCAATGTCATTGATATTCTTTTCCGTTCGTGTGGCAGTAACTATTACCTCCGGAATTGGCTGCGTGGGAATAGAATCAGCAGATTGCGCAAAAAGATTTTCCTGGTAAGAAAAGCACAGTGTAGCAATAATCAGGGCCTTGAGAAAAAAATTGGTATTCATGCATAAGGGTTTCATCGGTGTTACCCGCACCGTTGTGAATAAATTGGCTTGAGGAAAGAAATGAGTAGGTAATGCTCATCTCTGCTCTTTCCCGAAGCATTGAGTGATGGTTGCATTGGCAGGTCTTCTGACTCTTCCTACTTTTGACGGCCTTCCCATCCCGAAACTTCGGTACAGTGGCAACAGTTGTCAAAAGCATTAACTGGATAACCAGCCGGAATTACAGCAGCGGGAACTGTCTCCGGATTTCACGGAGTTCCCTTTTAATCCCGAAAAATTCGGGAACCATTCAACGGTGTGAAGGTATTATTTTTTAGGAATTGAAGTTGTAGTGAAAAAGTTAACGCTGCGAAGGCGCTAAGGCACAAAGAAAAATAGAAGTCAAGGTTGCTGAGTGAACACAATGCGCGCCTTAGCGCCTTTGTAGAAAAAAAAAATTAACGCGAAGGCGCGAAGGCGCTAAGGCACAAAGGAAAATAGCAGGTTGTTCAGTGAAGTCTAATGCAGGATACCGGATTCAATTCATAAAACTACCTTTGGGCGAGATCATTTATGAATCAACCGGATAATCAAAACCCTCCAACTCCCATTATCCATCTTTACACAGATGGCGCCTGCAGCGGCAATCCCGGGCCTGGCGGTTATGGTGCCATACTTAAGTTTGGCAGCCATGAAAAAGAGTTGTCAGAAGGTTTTTTAAAAACCACCAACAACCGTATGGAACTGATGGCTGTGATCAAAGGATTGGAAGCATTAAAACATGAAGGCAGCAATGTAATTGTAGTAAGCGATTCCAAATATGTGGTGGAAGCCGTAAAGCAGGGTTGGCTATTTGGATGGGAAAAGAAAGGCTGGAAAAAAGTAAAGAACCCTGATCTGTGGCAAAAATTTCTTGCACTATATAAAAAGCACAAGGTTACTTTCCAATGGATAAAAGGACATGCCGGCCATTATGAAAATGAACGCTGCGATGAATTGGCTGTAAGTGCATCCAGGGGACCGAACCTAAAGCAGGATATCGGATACAACC
>JBDSEW010000364.1:0-5038 GCA_039919825.1 Chitinophagales bacterium
TCGTCCATGCATTGGAATTGCTAACATCACCGCCGGGGATTTGTACCACACCACCGGCTACACCATTGTACACCATCCATATATCACCGTAAATGTCCTCCGCGATGCCAGTTCCATAACCTGTATAATCAATAGGTTGTGGCCATAGCAAATTATTATAGGGATTGTAGGATTCCCAGTTTGGACAATCAAACATATTGATTCCTCCATTTGCACTGCTGCCGAACCATGCCCTGTTTTTACTGTCAATAAAAACTTCGTTGTTAAACATTGAAGCCAATCCTGTATTAAAGGTGTTGTACTGTGTCCATTTGAAGCCATCAAATTTTTCAAGGTATCCTATTCCGCATATCCAGAAATTTCCCTGTTGATCGATGCGTACATCGTAACAATGATTCGGTTCAGGATGAGAAGTCCAGGTTATGCCATCATAGATGTAACACAGATAGCTACCACCTAAAGTTCCTACTATCAGCGTATCACCTCTTGCATCTACTTCATACAAGCCTGTAGTGGATAATGGTGAATTGTTGTTGTTAAAATGAGTAAAGGAAGTGCCGTCAAATACATCTATAGAAATTCCAAGTGCAACATAAATCTTGTTGGTGCTCTCATCTACTTCCACATCTAAAATATCATCAGCGGTTATATCTGAATTGGCAACGGTGTAAGTGATCCAGTTCAGTCCATCAAATTTTATCAATCCCATATTGCTGCCGATCCAGATGTTGTTTTCCGCATCTACATCAATGTCATTCAGGTTTCCCGATGGTAGGTTTGAGTTGCCGGGCAAATAAATGGTCCAGTTGGTTCCATCAAATTTTGATACACCTCCGTCACCGTTACTCACATTATAAAATGTTGCCCAAACTATATTGTTATGATCCACCACGATCCCACGCATATCATCTTCCGGCAAAGGTGAATTGGCAGAAGTGTAAGTGGTCCAGCTGCTGCCATCGTAATGAGAAATACCTCCATGCGCAATTCCATTGCTGATACCATTAGTGGCCACCCAAACACCATCATTGTTATCAAAATCTATTGCATACACCCGATCAGCAGGCAGGTAACCCTCGAAGTTGCTCCAGCAGGTAAAAACGGAATCATCAAATCGTGTGACGGAACCTTCACTGAAAAAAGGGAGAAATCCTCCTGTCCATTTATTTCCACATGCATCAATCTCAATGCATTGTTGATAGTCGCCACCGAGACCAGTATTCGATGGACGAATGTATCGCCATTCAGGATTCGATTGTGCAAATGCCCCAGATGCAACAAGGAGTAAAATAAACAGGTGATTGAAAGAAAATGAAAGGCGTAGATATTTTTTTGACATGAAGCGCTGGTTGAATAATATTTTGTGAACAAAGTTATCACAAGCCATGCCAGTGCAGCAATAAACAATACTGAACAGGGAAAAATGACAGATGGGAAACACTTCAGTAGGCTTGAAGCGTGGAGTAAAGAGTTGCTATTGCTTTTAATGAAAGAGAATCGTCATGTTCAGAACCCTTATAATTTGTTGCTCTAAGAGCCTGTTAGGATTTGATCTAAATTAAATTTTACGAAGACATTTTCAAACAAAATAATGGTCATAGATGAGAGCGGGGAGGAAGTCCTTCCCTTGCGCCACCGCTAAAGCTAAGGCAGCACGCGGTTGGGGGAAGGATTTAGGATGGGGCTTTAGGCACATGTTTGCTCATTTTATTATTTCCTAACAGCCTTTAAGTAATCTGATTTATGCCAATAAGGCAAGAAGACACAAAATTTTAAATCACTTTCACTGTATTTCTTTGTGTCATCGTAGCAAAAAATATTAGCTGCAAAGGCGCTCAGGCACAAAGAAGAATCGCGTTTTAGCGTCTTCGTAGCAAAAATTAATAGTTACAAAGGGACGAAGGTACAAGGAAGAATCGCGCCTTTGTTTATTGAGCCTTGAAGCAGTTTTTCTCAGGGTAGTTAAACAGTAACGGAGAATCATTGATTTTCAACTTTTGTTTTCTTAGAACCCTCGTATAATTCGTATTCAAGCAGCTTGCACTTTAGCTGGCCGTTGTAGAAATCAATTTTTCTTTTGGTCTTTAAACCTACTTTTTTTACCAGTTCGGGGTTTGCTGTGAAAATATATCCCCAGAATCCCCTGCAGCTTTTCTTTAGAAAATCTCCAATGGTGGAGTAGGTGAGCTCTAACTGTTCAGACGAACCGAGCCTTTCACCATATGGAGGATTAAATATTACAATTCCCTGCTCGTCCGGAACGGGTGTGCTTTCAAAATCACATTTTATGAATTGGATCAGGTGCTTTACGCCTGCATGATCTGCATTGGCGCGTGCGGCATTCAGTGCATCGATGCTGTTATCGCTTGCTATAATTTTACTTTCAATAGCAGGCAATACCTGGTCTGAAGCAACTTTAAACAGGGCGTCATAGGTTGCAGGCAGGTATCCTTTTACATGCATGAAGCCAAAGTTGGTGCGGATCAATCCGGGTGGTTTTTTACAGGCCATCAATGCGGCTTCAATTGCCAGGGTACCACTGCCGCACATCGGATTTATAAATGAAGACTGAGGCGTCCATTTTGTAGCCATAATCATAGCTGCAGCAAGTGATTCCTGTAAAGGAGCTTTAAGGGAAATTTTGCGATAGCCGTGTTTCGTCAGGGGCTCCCCCGACGTATCTATGTATAAAAAGACTTCATTGTCTTTCCAGAAAATAAAAATAACAGCCCGTTCTTTTTCTGCTCCGGAATCAGGCCGCTTTTCCAGCGTCTTCATAAACCGGTCTGCAATAGCATCTTTTACCCGCAGGTTCAGGAACATCGTGTTGGCTACCTCTTCATGGTTGGTCACATTGTGTACACTGAAATAACCATCTTCACGCAGAATTTTTTCCCATTCGATAGCCGTTGTTTTTTGATACAGCTCCTCAATAGTAGTGGCAATAAATTTTTCTACCAGGAAATATACATGCACGGCTGTTCGTAAATGCAGGTTGAGGCGAATGGCATCTTCGAAAGTTCCTTTTGTTTCTACTGTCGTAAAGCCTTCGTCGATGGCAGGATAATTAAGCGCCGACAACTCCTCCTTCACATACGGAGTAATGTGCGGTGAAGTGGAAATGAGTATCGTACGCTGCTCTGCAAAGAGTGGATGTATGTTTTCCATGGTGGGCTAAGGTAGCGTAGATGAAGGGAAATTGCGTATCACCAGGTGGTAACCAAGAACCATGATGCATGAAAAGACAAAAGACTTGAGAAGAAATTACTCACTACTCACTACTTGATACTGACCAATTCCCCAAACAAAATATGAATTCTATCTTTGCACTCTTTCTTAAAAAATTAGCCAACCCATGAAACCAAACAGTTTGCTTTTCTCCCTCATGATCACCATACAATGCCTGCTTATTACTTTGCCTTCATCGGGTCAGCTTAAATACCCTGAAACAAAAAAGGGTGAACAGGTTGATACATACTTCGGAATGAAAGTGATGGATCCCTATCGTTGGCTGGAGGATGACAATTCAGAAGAGACAAAAGCATGGGTGACGGAACAGAATAAGGTAACCTTTGATTACCTGTCGAAGATTCCTTACCGTGACCAGATCAGGACACGTATCACTGAAATTTACAATTATCCAAGGGTTTCTGCTCCTTACAGGTCAGGTGAATATTATTTCTTCACCAAAAATAACGGGCTGCAGCCCCAAAGCGTCTATATGTTTCAGAAAGGGCTTACAGGAGAACCTGCGACTTTCATTGATCCCAATGCAATGAATGCAGTGGGAACTACTTCGGTAAATTTTATTGGTTTCTCGAACGACCGCAAATACCTGGCTTACTCAGTTGCAGAAGCGGGCAGCGACTGGCAGATTGTATATGCGATGGAAGTAGCCACCAGGAAAAAACTTGCTGATAAGCTGGAATGGACAAAATTTTCAGGAGCCGCATGGTACAAGGACGGTTTCTTTTACAGCCGTTACGATGCACCACAAAAAGGAGAAGAACTTTCACAAGCCAATAAATTTCAAAAGATCTATTATCACAAACTTGGTGATCCGCAAAGCAATGATCAGCTCATCTATGCGGATAAGGAGCATCCATTAAGATACATGAATGCTCAGACTACAGAAGATGAAAAATTTCTGATCATCAATATTTCAGAAGGAACAGATGGGGCTGAACTCTGGTACATGGATTTAAGGAATCGTGAAGCCGGATTTAAGAAATTGTTTGAAGGGTTCAAATACAACTACGGTGTGCTGGATAATGAAGGAGAAAATTTGATGGTGATCACGAACCATGGAGCACTCAACTATCGCGTGGTATCCGTTGATCCTAAAAGTTCGGCAGTAGAAAATTGGAAACCGCTGATTTCTGAAAAAGAAATGCTGCTGCAGAATGTATATGCTTCTGGTGGAAAATTATTTGCTGAATACCTGCAGGATGCAACTTCGCGTATTTACCAGTTCGACCGTGCAGGTAAGCTCGAGCGTGAAGCAAAGATGCCTGGCTTCGGAACTGTTTCCGGATTTTCAGGTGAGAAAGATGATAAGGTTTTGTTTTATTCTTTCACCTCCTTCACTTCACCCGCTACTATTTATAAATATGATATTGCGTCGGGAAAATCGGAGGTGTTTAAAAAGCCGGATGTGAAATTCAACCCGGAAGATTATGAAACCAAACAGGTTTTTTATCCTTCAAAGGATGGAACAAAAGTACCGATGTTCATAGTACACAAAAAGGGAATTAAACTGGATGGAACCAATCCCACCATGCTGTACGGATATGGAGGGTTTAATATTCCACTCACACCCAGCTTTAATGCTTCGCGCATGGTGTTGCTGGAGAATGGAGGGATTTATGTAGTTGCCAATCTCCGGGGTGGAAGTGAGTATGGAGAAAGATGGCATGAGGCCGGCATGTTGCTGAAAAAACAAACGGTGTTCGATGATTTTATAGCAGCTGCAGAATTCCTCATAAAAGAAAAATATACTTCTTCCCAGAAGCTGGCCATCATTGGCCGCTCCAATGGC
>JBDSEW010000410.1:0-7771 GCA_039919825.1 Chitinophagales bacterium
TTATCATAATCTTCTTAATATTGATGTAAACAATGAATCAATGCGAATAAAAATACTTCAGATAATGGGATTCATTGTGTACAGTCATTGGGCATTTGCGCAAACATTCAATGCCACTGTTAATGAGGTAATTCCTGACGATGGTTCAGTAGTCACTTTCGATATTAACGTATCAGGAATGCCTGCAGTAACAGATACCTTTTTCGGCCTCGAAACGGTCTGCCTCAATATCAGCCACACCTGGGATTCAGACCTTCAGATTAAGCTCATCGCACCGGATGGAACTATCGTGTTGTTACTGTCGGGCGTTGGAGGTGATGGCGATGATTTTACCGGCACCTGTCTGAGTGATTTTGCGGACTATGCCATTGCGCAGGGCACGCCACCATTTACCGGTGTGTTTATTCCAATGGGTGATATGGGTTTGATCAACAACGGTCAAAATCCCAACGGTACCTGGAAGCTTCAATGCAACGATACTTATCCGCAGGATGAAGGAACACTTCTTAAATGGGGAATAACATTCGGAGAAAATCCTGCTACTCCTTTCATCTTCACCGAATCCAACCTGCCGCTGGTCCTCATCAATACCAATGGCCAGGAAATATATACCGAACCAAAAATAGCAGCTGAAATTAAAATCATCGACAATGGTCCGGGAATAATCAATCATCCCACAGATACCAATTATGCTTATGAAGGAAAAATTCTGACGGAGTTGCAGGGATACACCGGTCCTTATTATCCCAAGAAAAATTACGACTTCGATATCGTAGATGACGACAGCCTTGAAATTGATACCGTATTGTTAGACCTTCCTTCAGAAAATGATTTTATCCTGAAGGCTGAATACCTCGATTACAGTCTCATGAAAAACACCATTACCTATGAAATGAGCCGAAGGATGGGACGTTATGCACCACGTACAAAATTTTGTGAAGTAGTGCTGAATGGTGAATACATTGGTGTTTACACCTTAACAGAAAAAGTAAAACGGGATCAGAACCGGGTCGATATTGCAGCACTGAATCCTGAAGATATTTCCGGTGATGAATTGACCGGCGGATATATTATCGAGATCAATGAAAACGGGTATCCCAACGACTGGAACAGTCCCTACGATCCGGTAAACAGTGCAACCTGTGATTTGCCGGTTGCCTATAAAATGGTGTATCCGCAGATAGAAAAACTGGAAGCTGTGCAGCTTGACTACATCCATGGTTTTGTAGATAGTTTTGAAAATGCGTTGAACAGCATTGATTTCCTGGATACTCTTTCAGGTTACCGGAAATTTGTTTCGGTGAAATCATTTATTGATTTTATGATCGTAAATGAATTCAGCGCCAACTACGACAGCTATGGGCGCAGCACTTTTTTGTACAAGGAAAAAATAACCGATGGTGGACAATTGAACATTGGTCCGCCCTGGGATTATGATCGCGCCTTTACGCCGGGCACCGAACAGGGATGGGTTTGGGAAATCACACATCCTTACTGGCCATTTCCGTTTTGGTGGAGTAAGTTTCGGGAAGATCCTGAATGGGTGAAGGAAGTGTATTGCAGGTATACTTCCTTACGGGAAAATGTATTGGCTGATGAATCATTCTATGAGATCATTGATTCGCTCCACCAGTTATTGCAGGAACCTGCACAGCGTAATTTTAAAAAATGGGCCGAGTTAGGCGTTACAAGCCCTGATTATTTTGTGGATGAATTAAAAAACTTCATCACTAACCGGTTCACCTGGCTCGACAATGCCGTTGCACAGGATTATGTAGCGGCTGACGCCACTTTTAACATGGAGCAGATCTCTTTCAACACTTACCAATTTATCCCTGTGATTTCAGATGGAAATTTCACCTGGGATTTTGGGGATGGCACTTTTTCTACGGAACAAACTCCCATACATGTTTATGCCAGCATGGGTAGTTATGTGATTTCTTTGACGGTGGAACAGTATTATGGTTGTGAAGCTACTTACCAGGATAATCTCGATGTGGCGACTGGGATTGATGGAATAGCAACTGATGTATTAGTCGTATATCCTTCTCCTTTTTCGGATCAGCTCCTCATAAAATTTCCGTTTGCTAAACAGTCACTGGAAGTTACACTCACCAATAACCTGGGAGAAAAAATGCTGAAACAGAAATATTCCGGTGATCTTCCTCTAAAAATAGTTACCGGTCAATTGCCTCCGGGAATTTATATCGTAAAATTATTTGATGGAGAGAAAAATTATTTTGCCACAGCGGTCAAACAATAACTCCTGCTCTATTCAAAACGGGATAGATTTGTACACTTTAAAGACTTTTCAATGGCTTTCAGAAAATTGAAAACGAACAAAATCTAAATCATTGTGAGTCATTCTGGAGTACGAGCCATTTTCGAAAAGGAAAAAATAGTGATGACGCCCATTTCATTTCATGACGGCAGCGCAGAGCAGAACCTATTCACTGTACCAACACCTTCTTCAAAAGTCATTCTGGAGGAACCTCCTGACAATTGCCTATTCACCTCATGCTATACCAACCAATCTCCCTCAGAATTTATTTTATTCTGTGCCTTTGTAAGAAGTGCAGCAGGGATTCACTATCCAAAATTGCATAATGACTATCAGTAGTTTAAAAGGACGTCATTGAAAGGAAACTTCTGACACATTACCACACGCTTCATTATTGTGAATTGTATAAGTTTATACCACTCGCAGTATATAAGTAATACTCCCTGATCACATCATCAATTATTTTCTTTACCTGCCAAATATATTAAGCCCTCCGGCTTTCTGATTCATTCTTTCAAACAGACTGTTCAGCAACATGGAATTATTTTGCCTCCAAGGCCCGATGACACTAAGAAATATATCGAAACGCCTGTGAAATTTTGTGCCTTTGTGCCTTGGTGGCCCATTTTATTTTTTGTGCACATATTTTAAATATACCAAGCAGTAATAAATCAGCAAAGAATTCATTACGTTTATGAAACCATACCTGAACCCAGCCAAAATTCATTGAACCATGAGAAAAATTTTACTGCTTGCGGTAAGCCTGCTTATTTATGCTTCTTCAGTTGCACAAAATCGTTTGTTGTCAGGCACTGTCACCGACAAGGTGGCCAATGAACCACTTGTTGGTGTAACCGTGGTTTTAAAAGGATCACAAACGGCAGCTATCACTGACGGTGAGGGGAAATTTACACTTGGAGTTCCTAAAACCGGTGGAACACTGATCTTTTCCTATGTCGGTTATGAAACCCAGTTTATAGATTTTGCCGACCAGGCCACCGTGAATGTTTCACTTGACAACACCCAGCAAATACTTAAAGAAGTGGTAGTGGTTGGATATGGCACACAAATTAAAACACAGGTAACAGGCAGCATCAGTGCCATTCAGGGTGAAGAAATTGCGCGTGTTCCGGTAACCTCCGTAGAGCAGGCACTTCAGGGGAAAGCTGCAGGTGTATTTATTGAAGCAAACAATGGAAAAGTGGGCAGCGCGATCAAGGTGCGTGTACGCGGTTCTTCCTCCATATCTGCCAGCAATGAACCATTGTATGTAGTCGATGGAATACCCATCAATACTACTGCAGTGAATGATGAAGTGAACCTCTCCATAAATCCATTGAATGATATTGATTTTAATAATATTGAATCGGTGAGTATCCTGAAGGATGCATCGGCATCGGCTATTTATGGTTCACGCGGTGCCAATGGTGTGGTGCTTATAACTACTAAAAGAGGAAAAGAAGGAAAATCAAAAGTGACTATCGATTACCAGCAGGGTTGGAGCAAACCTACCCGCCTTCGCGAATTTATGAATACAGAACAGTACGTTGGTTTCTTTGAGGAAGCTGCAGTAAACGGTGGCAAATATGATTTTGCAAATGGCATCAGCGGCTACGATACTGAACAGGAAGCCATTGACGATTACCTGGAAGATGTTCATGACCAGTTTGATCAGAATAGTGGATGGGCCGACTGGAGAACCAACGAAGTAAGCACCGACTGGCAATCGCTGGCATTTCAAAAAGCTACTTCACGTGATGTGAATGCATCTGTATCCGGCGGAACAGAAAAACTGCAATACTTCATCAGCGGTGGATATTCTCAACAGGATGGCATCCTCATCAATAACAGTATGAATCGTGGCAGCATCCAGATCAACCTCGACAGTAAGGTCTCCGATAAATTTGATCTCGGCGTTTCCATGCAAATGAGCCGGAGCCTGAACAACGATGTTCCGAATGACAATTATTTTGAATCACCCATGCAGATTGTGGCACAGTCTCCGCTTACTCCACCAAGAGATACTGCCGGTGTATTGTATGACTATCCGGTAAACGTCTATTTCAATCCGCTGCTGGAAGCAGAATACACCCAATCCAACAATTATACCTTCCGTACGATTGGAAATATTTACGCCAACTTTCACATTCTTCCCACTCTCACACTTCGCGGTGAAGCAGGTGGCGATTTCACAAACCTTACTTCCGACCGTTATTCAGGCAGCCGCTCAAACTACGGACAATCAGTTGGCGGTTATGGTGAAGCGTACTCTGCACGGGTCGAAAATTATGATACCAAATTGCTGCTCACTTATAGGAACAGCTTCAATGAAGTGCACAACTTCGAAATAACCGGTGGTATTGAATATGAACCTTACTCACAGTTTTATCAAAAGGTAGACGGGCAGGGCTTCCCGAACGACGATTTAAAAACACTGGCCAGTGCAGCACAAATTGTATATGGTACGAGCTATCTTACACAGTATCGTTTTATGTCATACTTCGGCAGGGCCAATTACAACATCAAAGAGAAATACTTGTTTTCAATTACAGGCCGCATCGACGGCTCTTCCCGTTTCGGCAAAGACAAACGCTATGGATTTTTCCCTTCTGCATCTGCGGGATGGATCTTAAGTGAAGAAGATTTTTTAAACGGCATTCCTGTGATAAGCTTTTTGAAGATAAGGGCCAGTGCAGGTGTTATTGGTAATGCAGAAATCGGTGACTTTGATTATATAGGGAAATACAGTGCAGCTTCTTACAACGGCACCTCTGCCTTGTATCCCGCCACCATTGAAAACCCGGATCTGCACTGGGAAAGAACAGCACAAATTGATTTTGGAATTGATTTCGGATTCTTCGGAGACCGTTTAAACGGAGAACTGGATTATTACATTAAAAACACTTCTGACCTGCTGCTCGATGTACCTATTCCCGCCACTACCGGGCTGTTGCTGCAAACACAGAACAATGGCAAAATGAAAAATAACGGAGTGGAATTGGTAGTAAATGCTGACATCCTTGTAAGTGATTTTAAATGGACCGCCAGTGTGAATTTTGGAGCCAATAAAAATGAAGTGGTGGCATTGGCACCCGGCCAGGATCTGATTGACAACGGTGGATCAGATGTGCTGAATGTTGTGAAGGTGGGAGAACCCCTTGGGGTTTTTTATGGTGCTGAATATGCAGGCGTAGACCCTGAAAATGGTGATGCATTATGGTATGTAAATGATTCGGAAGGTTCAACAGCAACTACCAACGATTTCAACCTCGCTAACTTCGTAGTGCTCGGAGATCCCAATCCGGATTTCATTGCCGGCTTAACAAATAGTTTTTCTTATAAAGGGATCACATTAGATGTGTCAACACAAAGTGTTTATGGAAATCAAATCAACCTGAATGGAGACCACTGGATGGAAGCCAACGGTGCCGTGTATGACAATCAAACCACACATATCCTGGAAGCCTGGCAAAACCCGGGTGACATCACAGATGTGCCACAGGGAAGGTTAGGGTTTGACAATGGAGACCAGGTTCGCTCCAGCCGCTATATCGATGATGGTTCTTACCTGCGCGTGAAATCAATAACACTCGGTTACGATTTTTCTTCAAGGCTTATTAAAAAAGCAAAGCTCACTAATCTACGTGTATATGTTTCTGCCTATAACATGTTTACCGTCACCAACTACCGTGGATGGGATCCGGAAGTTTCCTCTGACTATGTAGGTCCTGATGATGTAAACGTGATTGCAGGAAATGATTTTTACAGTGCACCACAACCAAAAACAATTGTCTTCGGGGTCACCATCGGTTTGTGATCTCTATCAACCAAATTGCTTTTTTTAACCGGTAAACGAACAACGATGAAAAATTCTCCCCTTCCTAAAAATACCGAAATGAGCGAACATAAATCAACCATCTTCAACCGGCTTCCTGCAAGAAATAAAATTGCATCCGCCGCATCAATATTCGTTGCGCTCCTGTTTTTTAATGCCTGCACCGATACACTCGATCTGAAACCTG
This sequence comes from Chitinophagales bacterium, assembly GCA_039919825.1. GTDB lineage: Bacteria > Bacteroidota > Bacteroidia > Chitinophagales > UBA10324 > JACCZZ01. The sequence goes on from JBDSEW010000410.1 coordinate 6,304, forward strand.
CACAGGACCTTACCAATGCCAATGCACTCAGCAGCGATGAAAGTGTTAAGCAGGTACTGATTGGTGCCTATGATCAGTTGTCTGCCGATGGCTTGTTCGGAGGTAACCTTATGAGAAACTCCGAGTTGTATGCCGGCGAAGGAGAAATAGTATTTGTAGGCACCTTTGTTTCACCCCGCGAAATTTTTAACCGCCAGATATTGGTCACCAACTTTGATGTAGAGGAATTTTGGGAGGACGCATTCAACTGCATAAATATCTGTAACAACGTGCTCTCGGGATTGGCTGTGGTTAATGAAGCAGATCGTGAGCAGGTGGAAGGAGAAGCGAAATGTTTAAGAGGCTGGATGTATTTCGAATTGGCGAGATTCTTCGGACAGCAGTATGAACCGGGACAAGCAAATAACCAACTGGCAGTACCTATTGTACTCAGCCCCACAATTGTAGTTGATGAAAGCTCTACACCATCACGCAATACAGTGGAGGAATGCTATACACAGGCCATCAATGATTTAACGGAGGCAGAAAACCTGTTGCCGGAAAGCAATGATGTGTACGCCGATAAAATGATTGCTGCGGCAGTGCTTGCGCGCATCTATTTGCAGAAAGGTGATTATGAAAATGCACGTGATGCTGCAGACCGTGTGATTGCATCGGGTAACTATAGTCTGATAGCAGCATACAAGGATGAATTTAACCAGGAAGAAAATACCAATGAAGATATCTTCGCCATTCAGATCTCGGAACAGGATGGGGAAAATTCCATGAATGAATTTTTTGCCACTGCTTCAAATGGCGGAAGGCGCGATATACTGATAGAAGAGGCGCATATCGCCCTTTATCCAACCGGAGATGCACGAGAAGCACTCTTCTATACCAACCAGGGCGACTACATTTCAGGCAAGTGGAAAAATCAGTATGCAAATATTCCCATTATCCGGCTAGGGGAAATGTACCTGCTTCGTGCAGAATCCAATCAACGGCTGGGTACTGCTGTGGGTGCTGCTCCATTAGATGATTACAACATGATACGTTCCAGGGCAGGACTTGACGCTGCTGCATCAGTTACACTCGATGATATTTTGTATGAAAGACGACTGGAACTTGCACATGAAGGATTCAAGTACCATGATGTAAAACGCCTGCATGGCGTTGTGGGAACCATGCCTTATAACGATGATAAAATGATTTATCCTGTTCCGCAACGGGAAATCGAAGTGAATAAAAACCTTGTGCAGAATCCTGGTTACTAAAATTTTGTTGCCTGTTTTTTTGATGGCTGATGAATTTGTTCGAAACCATTCATCAACCATTACTGCCATTTAATTGTATTATGAATTAAGATTTTATAGCTAAACCCAAGGACAAAATGTTCCGGAACTTTTCCATTTTTATTACAGCGCTTACCTGCAACTTTTGTTTCGCACAAACTGCGAAGTTGCCGGTAACTATCACCGATAACGACAGC
>JBDSEW010000432.1:0-11003 GCA_039919825.1 Chitinophagales bacterium
ACAGCGAATTCAGCCTCAGTATCTTTCACCTGTTCAGGATGTTCAGGCAGTTATATTGCTGAATATGGGCTTGCCGGTTTTACTCCGGGTACTGCCGGAACAGCGGGCGTTGGTGGAACAGTGGTAACGGGGGCAAGTTCTCCGATTGCTATTGTTAGCGGTTTAAGTGCAGCGACTTCCTATGATGTATATGTAAGACAAAACTGCGGGGTAAACGGATATAGCAACAATACTATAAAAGTTACTTTTAATACAACTTGCACTGCTGCAACCATTCCTTACGCACAAAATTTTGATGGCGTTACTGCACCGGCTATTCCGGTATGCTGGACTATCCTGGATGTAAATGCAGATGGCTTTACCTGGAAAACTATTGCCAGTTCACCGTCTTCCTCCCCCAATGCATTGCGATATTCCTATAATACAAATGGTACAACAGCAGGAAATGATTGGGCAATGTCGCAGGGCCTTACCTTGACAGGTGGTACTACTTATACACTCACCTTTAAAGAAGTTACCAGCGGTACTTATGCTGAAAAACTGGAAATTAAATACGGTACCGCTGCTACCGTTGCTGGCATGACTACCACTATACTTGCAACCACCACCTACACCAACAGCGTGTATGCAACCATTGCGCTTTCTTTTACTCCTGCATCATCTGGCACCTACTATATCGGATTCCATGATGTTTCGGACCCAGATAAATTTTACCTGAATATTGACGATGTTTCCGTAACTGCGGGAGCCGCTTGTTCTATACCAACCGCTGTAGCGATCGGCAGCATTACTGCAAGTTCCGCTTCAGTATCATTTACGTGTTCAGGATGTTCAGGAAGCTATATCGTTGAATATGGTTTAGCCGGCTTCGCGCCCGGTACCGGAGCCACTGCAGGAGCAGGAGGAACTGTTGCAGCAGGAGCCAGTTCACCTATTGCAATATCACCGTTGTCAACGGCAACAAGTTACGATGTGTATGTAAGGCAAAATTGCGGGGCGGGAAACTTCAGCGCCAATTCAACAAAGGTCACTTTCTCTACCCTTTGCAATGCGGCATCAATACCTTATACTCAAAATTTTGATGGTGTTACTGCACCTGCTATTCCAGCATGCTGGACTATCATAGATGCAAATGCAGATAACTCTAAATGGATTACCGCCGCCTTCCAACCTGCTTCCCCTCCAAATGCCCTGGAATATATATTCAGCAGCGTAAATGCTGCAAATGACTGGGCAATTACACAAGGGTTGACTCTAACAGGAGGTACTACTTACACACTTTCATTTAAGGAAGAAACAGATGGATTCTACCCGGAAAAGCTGGAAGTGAAATATGGTACTGCTCCAACGGTTGCGGGGATGACTACCACTATTCTTGCAACAACAACCTATACCAATTCTACATATACAACCATCAATCTTGGTTTTACACCGGTTACATCCGGCACCTACTATATTGGTTTCCATGTTGTTTCCAATGCAGATCAGGATTTCTTAAATATTGATGACGTCTCGGTAACTGCAGGAGCACCTTGTAGTACTCCTACTGCTGTTGCTGTTGGAAGCATTACGCAGACAAGCGCATCTGTTTCATTCAGTTGCAGTGGATGCACAGGATCCTATATTGTTGAATATGGGCCAACAGGTTTTACACCCGGAACAGGAGCGAGTGCGGGAGTGGGTGGCTCAATAATGACAGGTGCAAGTTCTCCCATAGCCCTCAACAGCCTTACGCAAAGCACAATCTATGATGTATATGTAAGACAAAATTGTGGGGCGGGAAACTTTAGCGCAAATACTGCACAGGTTACATTCACCACGTCAGGGCCACCACCTGCCAATGACGATTGTTCTAATGCAATAGCACTTGCTGTAAATACATCGTGTGTGAATACTTTGGGAACAACGGTGAACGCTACTCAATCCATTGCCCCTATTGTATGCGGTGGATTTACAGGAACAGCGGATGATGATGTTTGGTATAAGTTTGTAGCTACTAACACAACCGCAACTATTACAGTAGCAGGTATAGCAAGTTTTGATGCCATAGTTGACTTAAGATCAGGTGGCTGCAATGGCACTAATATCAATTGCGCAGACGCTACATTCAACGGTGGCACAGAAATAATCAATGCTACAGGTCTTACCATAGGACAAACATACCTGGTTAGGGTTTACAGTTATGGAAGCCTTTCGAGTGCCCAGGGTACATTCAATATTTGCGTTACTGCAGCTTGTGCAACCGCTACCGCTTACAATGTAGTTGGTGGTGGCTCCTATTGCTCAGGTGGGTCTGGTGTGCTGGTTGGCCTTAGCAACTCACAGTCAGGATTTAATTACCAATTAAATGTTAACGGAAATCCTACAGGCTCCCCGGTTCCTGGCACTGGCAGTGCTATCTCCTTCGGCAGTCAAACTGCGGCAGGTTCATATACGGTTACTGCATCTAATGGAGGATGCGGCGGTTCTACAAATATGAATGGCTCTGTAAATGTTATTGTAAACAATCCCAGCACTCCTACTTCATACAATGTAACCGCATGCGATAGCTATATATTGCCCTGGGGTGGTTCTGTGACTTCAAGCGGTCCTTACATGCATACCTATATCAATGCCAGTGGTTGTGATAGCTTAGTAACAGCAAACGTGACTATTAATTACAGCAGTACTCCAACTTCATTCGCTGCTTCCGGTTGCGACAGTTATACGCTACCCTGGGGACCAACAGTAACAGTGACAGGCGCCTATGCAAATACCTACACCAATGGTGCAGGTTGTGATAGCGTAGTTACTGCACATGTTACGATCAACTATTCAAGTACACCTACGATGTTCAGCAGTACAGCTTGTGAAAGTTACACCTTACCATGGGGACCGACAGTGACGATGACAGGTGCATACTCGAATACATACTCCAATGCCGACGGTTGTGATAGTATGGTTACCGCACATGTTACGATCAACTACAGTTCGACTCCAACCTCATTCAGTGCAACCGCTTGCGACAGTTACACATTGCCATGGGGAGGATCTGTAAATACAACCGGCGCTTACAGCAATACGTACATGAATGCTGCGGGTTGTGACAGTATGGTAACAGCAAATGTTACTATCAACTATTCGAGCACTCCTACGTCATTCAGCGCAACAGCTTGCGACACCTACACATTACCATGGGGAGGATCAGTAAATACCAGTGGAGCTTACAGCAATACATACACAAATGCTGCAGGTTGTGACAGTATGGTAACAGCAAATGTTACTATCAACTACACTCCGCCTGCTAGTATTACTCCTGCTAATCCTGCTGCTGAATGTAAAGGGGTGCATATATTGCTTTCTGCAAATACCGGTGCCGGGCTTACCTACCAATGGTACAATTTTGCAAACCCAATTCCCGGTGAAACCAGTTCGACTTATACAGTTGGTCCAAACAGCCAGAAAAAATACAAAGTACTGGTAACACTTGATGGTTGCTCTGCGTTTTCCAATGTAGTTGATATCAACCGTCTTGCGACACCTAATGCTGTTATCCAAATCGTAAAACCTGTTGACGATCCTAATCTTTGCCTTAACGATGGCGTAGTGAAATTGCGCGCAAATGGATCATCAACTGTACCACTTGGTTACCAATGGAGGTTCAATGGCAACGATGTACCGGGCGCCACTGACAGGAATTATAATGTATCTGTTGTTGGCAATTACCGCGTAACAGTAACCAATCTTGCTACCGGATGCAGCAAGCTTTCAGCTGTAGTAGCAGTTTATAATGCCTGTAAGAATGCTGATCTGATTAATGTAACAGATCTTCAACAGGCAGAATTAAATATGTATCCAAATCCTACTGATGGACATTTCATGCTTCACCTGAAATTGAATACCCAGGTGGATGGTGATGCTGTAGTTCAGGTTTACAATTCACTCGGTCAGTCTGTTCTTGCTGAAACAGTTTCAGTGGTTGACGGTGAAATGAACAGGGAAATTCAGTTAGGTGATGGAGATGCTGCAGGCCTGTATTTCGTTCGTGTAATCCTTAATGAACAAGTGTTTAACGGACAAATCGTTTATCAGCATTAATCCAATTATCCTGATAAGGAATTCTTATTCCTGATCATTTTAAAAAGAGGCTGTCTCAAAAGGTCCGGAGGAGCTGTCATGCCGAATTTATTTCGGCATCTGCTCTCCTTTGGGGAATAGATCCTGCCCACAGGATCCTTCGTAAAACAAGTTCAGGATGACTTCAAGACTTTTGAGACAGCCTCTTTTACTTTCCATTTTGCCGCATCCTGATGTAATTGGAGAACTATCAACTCAAACAAGACCACCGAAATTACTTCACCTCTGATTTCTTCACATAAAACTTCTCTGTATTGACATCAAAATATTTTGCCTCCAGGTCAGTTAAAACGATGGTCTGCCATTGCATCGTTGGGTGAATGCGTACATAAGATTTTGTTGCAGCGCCGAAAGCATACTGGTAGGAAGCAGTAACTTCTACAGGCATACTGAAATCAGGCACATCTGCTTTCCACCGGTATTCTAACCTGGTGTCCTTTCCCTTTTGATGCGTACGAAACTCTAAAACCGGTGGCGACGAATACTTTAAATACTGATCAAAGAGATAGGTATAGTCCTTTCCTGCTAATTCATTAATGTACTTAAGCAATTGCTCAGTGTTAGTGGTTTGCAATGCAAAATGAAACTGGATATTTTTCAGGATACTGAAAAAAAGAGAATCGTTATTAACTACATTTCTAAAAGTGTGCAGCATCCAGCTTCCTTTGTAATACATGTCGTTGTCATTTTCCGTGGCCTGGAAGTTAACACCATACGGACCAATGATGGGATACTTATCTGAAATTTTCCATCGCTGGTTAATAAGATACTTAACGGCAGCTTCTTTACTTTGTGTGCATTCAACATAGATCGCTTCAGCGTATGTGGCAAATGATTCATGAATCCAGAGATCCGCCACATCCTCACACGAAACATTATTTCCCCACCATTCGTGTGCACTCTCATGGACAATGATATAATCAAAACCTTCTTTGGTGTTTTCATAATTGTTTCCATAAGCAATGGCACCCTGGTGCTCCATGCCCCAGTAGTTTGTCTCTACCAGCGCATAGCCATCTTTTGGAAAAGGATACGGGCCAAAATATTTTTCAAAGCATGCCAGCATCAGTTTAACCTGTTCAAAGTGTTCTTTCGCCTGTGTCATGTTGTCTGCCAGCACATAATAGTCCAGAGGAAGCGTATCTGATTCGTAGAGGTAGCTATCTTCCCAATGACTGTAGTTTGCAAGGTTTACTGTCACATTATAATTATTGATCGGATAACTGACAAACCAATTCCACTCTGAAGTACCATCTTCATTTGCTTTCTTTTGCCGAAGTGTTCCATTGGAAACACATGTAAGGCCGGAAGGCACAGTAAATGATAGCGCCATGCTATCGGGCTCATCACTTAAATGATCTTTACAGGGCCACCATAAAGAAGCACCGGTTCCTTCGCAGCTTACTCCTACCCAATCAATCCCATGAGCATCCCGCTTCCAGACAAATCCTCCATCCCAGGGCGGAGACTTTGCAATCTGCGGAACACCGGAATAATAAACGGTTATGCCTCCATTGCTTCCCCGCTTTTGCGTTTCAGTAAACTTTACCACAACAGCATTTAATTCTCTCCGGTAATTCAATTCAATGCCATTACAAACAATTTTCTCAATTTTCATTTTTGCAAAGAGATCTATTTGCAATGAATCAAAATCCTGCATTACTATATATTGTATTGAATTACTTCCGGCAATGAGATGTCTCTTTATGTCAATCTTCATTTTCAGGTCATAAAAAGTAACATCATAACAACTCCGCATGGGTGTCAGCATCCCACGTAATGAATCCGCTTTTGTAAAACCGGAATGAGTATTCGTTTGAGAATAAACAGGAAATACGTGAAGGAGCAGCCAAAAGACAGCAATGGCTGAAGCAGTCCAGCACCCACTATTCACAAAAACAAACTTTGAGGAACTCATTACTTCATTAGCAGGTTGACTTAACTTTCTTTCAGTGCGATTTTCCATATCAATATCCAATTTTCGAAATTGCAACAATTTTTTACTGATTTAAAATACGCGGCAACCGTTTCCGTCAATATGTTGACATTTGCCCACAAAATAATTACACCACATTTGCAGGTAATTTCCAGCAATTATCTCCTTTTAACAAATTCTTTAAGCAGAAAGTCATTTAAAATTCACGCCCTTACCCATTCGTGCATACAGGTTTATGAGCCGATACCTTCCATTATTGATAGCAGCTACTGTTCTTTTTTTGATTGACCTGTATGCTTTCCAGGCAATTCGACATTCTGCAGAGAATGCTTCGCTGACCTTTAAACGTGTAATCACAATTTCTTACTGGTTTATTTCTGCATTCACCATCAGCAGTATTTTTCTATTTGCATTTTACAACCCTTTCGATTTTCCTCAAAGCATCCGTGTAGTGTGGCTTGGGGCATTGATAATTTTTTACCTCCCCAAAATACTCCTCCTGCCATTCCTCCTCATTGACGATTCAGGACGTTTAGTTCGTTGGATAGCGTCCCTGATTTTTACACCTTCAACACCTTTGGGTGGTGCACGTATTACCCGCTCAGATTTCATCATTCAGGCAGGAGTATTGATTTCCGGTTTGTTCATGAGTGGTTTGATCTATGGTGTATTCAGGGGCGGATATAATTATACCGTACGCCGGATCTCCTTAAAACTACCTCATCTCCCTGATGCTTTCAATGGTCTTCGTGTAGTCCAGATATCAGATATTCACAGCGGAAGCTTCACCGTAACCAGCCCATTAAAACGGGCGGTTGAATTGATCAATGAACAACAACCTGACCTCGTATTTTTTACCGGCGATCTTGTGAATAGTAAAACCACTGAAGTGATTCCTTACATTGATATTTTCAAAAACATCCGTGCAAAGAAGGGTGTCTATTCAATTTTCGGGAATCATGACTATGGTGATTATAACAACTGGCCCAATGCAGCGGAAAAAGAAATCAACCTGCAACAACTTGTAGACGTTCATAAGCAGTTGGGATGGAAATTATTAAGAAACGAAAATGTAATACTGGGTGAAGAGGGTGCGCAACTCGCGATTATTGGTATGGAAAACTGGGGAACGCGGTTTCAAAAATATGGCGACATGGCAAAATCTTATGCAGGAGCCGAACAGGCAAATGTTAAATTATTACTAAGCCATGATCCGTCCCATTGGGATGTTGAGGTTTCCAAAAACTTTCAGCAGGTAGATGTCACGTTCAGCGGACATACGCATGGTGCGCAAATGGGCATTGAAATTCCGGGATTTGTAAAATGGAGTCCATCCCAATACTTGTACAAACACTGGGCTGGCTTATACCAGCAGGGGAAGCAATATTTATACGTAAACCGGGGACTGGGCTTTCTGGCTTATCCGGGCAGGCTGGGGATATCACCCGAAATAACAGTTATTGACCTTGTAAAAGGTTGATGAATGCGTTTTATATTTGCACAGATACGAGTTCTTAGCTGAATGACTAACATCCCGCCAATAAATCCACTCCTAAAAATATTACCGCAAGCCATAACAATCCCTTTACCAGGAAAAAAATAAATGCACCAATTCCAATTCTCTTAATCCAGGATTTCATCAGGGGTCGGGCCGTTTAAGTCCGCAAATATAATGCGATGACTTCAGGGCAAAAAATTATCGTAATCTTTCCGGGCAAATCAGTAGTTAACATGAGATGTGAGCCGGAAGAAAAACGCATGCTCCAATTCACTATGGAAATAAAAAAGAGGAAGGTCAGTTTCTCCTTCTAATCAATACTTCTCCCTCTTACCCACTTCTATTTTGATTGCTGCACCAAACAACATAGTTCGGTCAAGATCTTCGGCTGCATACCGAAGCAATACTTCAGGATTTTTTTCAACCCTGCGGTCGAAAGAAATAATTTCATCAGTAACCACTTTTACCGGTTGCGAAAAATCAAACTGGTCCGGAGACAGCAACAACGTAAATTCATGAACATTTTTTGTTTGCACACTGATTTCATTTCCATTCCTGTAAACCTGTATAATTCCATAAAGCGTATCACGATGATATGCAGTCTTCGATGCCTCATTTATCTGAACGGTGTTGGGATCATTTAATGACCCGCCGGTTTTCGATTTGCCCAGCTTATCAATCACTACCCAATGATTTCTGTTGAAGAGATCAGTCCGTTCCGTTTGCCATATTATTGAATCCGGGAAAGGATCACGCGGATGGTCGCTGATGAAATGACTGATCGTATCACTAAGGTCCTTGAACCAGTTCATATTGTGGCCAGAAGTGTCAATCATATAGAAAGCGGTGTTCCTGTTTACTTTTTGAATTTCATGCACGTAAGGCAACACTGCCTGGGAATTAAAGATCGGATCATGTGCTGTGTTGACAATAAATAATGGTTTACAGGAAAAATTATTGAGATAGACCTGTCTCCTGCTTAGTTTATCCAAAGCACCTGCATTCCCGATGTAAGGAGTAAGACACGACCAGGTTGTTGCATCACAGTTCGCGAAATAATACGTTCCGGTGGCACCATCGGATACTCCACCAAGCTTGATACTATTTTCATCAATGTTATAGATCCTCTTAAGCTTTGTGAGTGTCAGCATTACATTAAGAAACTGTCTTTCAGTCCACCATGGCGCAAAATAAGAACCGGAAGGATAGACAACAATCTCTTGAAGCGTGTCGTACTGCGGATTATTTCTGTCTATCACTGTATTTACAAAAAGAGGATCCATATTAGTTACTCCTCCATGAAGAAATATTCTTACCGGATACTTCTTTGAAGGAATATAATCCTTAGGAATAAATATAAGTGTGTACAATTGAATATTGCCATCTGCAGTTGCATACCATTCCAGAAAGCCACGGGTTACTTCCGGTTGATACCCTTTTCCATGCTGCAATTTTTTATACAATGTATCAAAAGACAGGTGAAGGGAAAGGATCTCTTTTATAGCAGCATCCTTTTGAGAGGGAAGATTTGCATTCCACAACTTCTCAATGTTAAGTTCAGCGGCCCTCTTTTCAGAAACCTGAGCCTTGATTGCAAGAGTATTAAGTAGCAGCAGCAGGAATAACCATTTCTTTACATTTTTCATTGCAATAACATCTGTTCATGCAGACCAGAAAACAGCAGGATGGGTTGCGTTTGAAAATGAGGCTGCGGGTTGCTTCTATCATTACTACTGAGATTCATTAAAGTCAGGTGCGAGCAAACACTTTGTTTTTTATAACAGCAGTAAAATCAGGAGATAAAAAAAATAAAAAAGGTTGCGCTGACTTTATCAACGCAACCCAATACAATCTTTTTAAGAGATTAGAACTCCAGCGCCAATCCTGCAGAAGCAGGGTATAACACAGGGCCTGTTCCATCTTCAAATAATTCAGACAAGCTATAATTCACAAACAAGCTTGCCCAGCCATATCCAATCCTGCCGGTAATGCCATACCTGAAGCGATTCAGGTTGAAATCATCACGCTGTTTCAATTTGTCGTTATTCGAGCTTTTAACTTTGGTATGAGACCCAAGCAGGTATTCTCCAAAACCACCTGCAGCAACATGGAAAGAATGATTCAAATTTGACCGGTTGGACTCATACCTTAACATTAACGGGATTCCAATATACGTGCAAGCCAACTTGTTCTTCTGTAGCGCAACTTCACTGGATTGAAATGCTACCGAATCAATTCTGGGAATAATCACATCATCACTATTGTATTTATAAGAGTTGAATTCAAAGAAGACTCCGTATGATAACCAAAGGTGATGGTCAACCAGGTTCAGGCGCTGGTTAAAGAGATGCAAGTCAACCACCCACGACTTACCAGGATTAGGTACGAGCGGATCATAAGGTGCAGGAAAATTCGAACTCAGTCCTTTCGCGAAGTAGTTATTCAATCCTATATCAAGCAAAAGGAATTTAGTTTGGAGGTCTTTCAGATCTTCTTCATCCATCTCATCATCGCAACAATTTTCATCTTTATAAAATCTTACCCTGTCATTGTCATGCCCTTCCTCCACGGTCATTTTCCATTTGCCAATGCGGACCTCTGTACTGTCTTCCCCTGCATAGATTTCCATATTACTGTTTTCATCTCCCATCATACCCGGTGGTGGCGGAATTTCAGGAATAGTGAAATTCCAGTCCATAGAATCCATCTGCGACCAATCACCTTCTTTCATGCTAATTTGTAATTGCTCCAGCGAATCGCGCAGTTGATCCATTTCCTTATTCAACTGCACTTTAAAATCCTCCATCTGCTTTTTAAATTGCCCCTGCTGCTCAGGCGTCCAGTCTTTTTGTTGTGGGTAAGCCATCAGCGGCGCTATCAGGATCAACAACTGCAATACAATTTTTTTCATGGTGTAGATGGTATGTTATGAAGGTGATTTTGTTAACTCTTAAAAAATTCATAGAAAGGAAGCATCTTTAAAAACTCTTCATGTTTTTTTTCGGAACGCTTCAAGGAAGGTGGCTGAAGATTGGGTAGATCGAATCGCAGATGATCAAGCTCCCGGTACAGTTCCGGCAGCTGCATCTCATGGTTTGGCGCTGTTATTTCTGGTAATTCCGGCACTTCAAAACGAAAGTCCAGTTCCCGCAATTCACTCAGTGCCCTGCTCCACTCTGCTCCCATTTCAGGAATATCGAGAAGCGACCTGTGAAAATCCTGTTCTCTTAAGCAATTCATTGCCTTTCTGTATTCTTCTTCTATACCAGGACAAGAGGGAATAAGCGGCAATGGTGGTGTAGGTGGCATCTCAAAATCTTCATCCTGAACACGGAATTTTTCATTGAAGTAATGGTCAACATCATGAACTGCATTCGATTTCTCCAGCTGCTGGCTCAATGTTGAAATAGACTCCTGCAAAACATTCATCTGTTTCTGCAATTGTTCCTGCAT
>JBDSEW010000443.1:0-9757 GCA_039919825.1 Chitinophagales bacterium
CATTGCACACAACCAATGCCATCGCCATCTGTATAAAAAGTATCAGTAGCCCATCCCGGATTAAACTCGTTGCAGTTTTCCAAGCTATCGTGGTTGCTATTTGCTATCCAATGACCGTTAGTATAAAACAATATATTGCCGGCGCTATCGCAGATAGAGGCATTCGTATTAAAAAAGTTCAAATCCCTGAAAACGCTGAAGGTATCTGCAGCTCCGTCTGAAAAATCCAATCCGCAATCAGGAACAAATGGCTCGTATGATAATTGCCAGATATTGTCATGATTTTGCGCAAACGCTGTTGTATATAATTGAAAAATAAAAGAAAGAATGATTAACTGCTTCATGTTAGTTAGTCTTGAAAAGCGGGCAGGTTTGAAAAGAGCCTCTAATATAATACAAGAATCTATTATTTATCTTTTGAATGCTAAATTTAATAGAGAGGTAACTCAGGAAAATATAATCTTTTAGTTGCAAAAATTCGCGCTGATAACGGCCTTTATCAGCACATAAGTGTATCCATAGGTCTTACCATTAAGCTAATTGCTCCCCTCATGTTTACCTCTTTTATTATTATCATTGTGCTGTGAAGCAAAAAATACTCGTCACAGGTGTCTGCGGTTATATTTGTAGCCACACCATGGTGGATTTGCTGGAGAAAGGATATGACGTAATCAGCGCCGATAATTTTTCACGCGGACAACGTTATGTTCCGGAGCATGTATTTCAAATTACAGGAATGCTTCCGGTGAACATTGAAGCTGACCTTAACGACCTTCAACAAACAAAAAATATCTTTGAATCACATCCTGAAATAACAGGTATCATTCACTTTGCTGCATTTAAGATGGTTGGGGAATCAGTGGAATTTCCCATGATGTATTATCACAACAACCTGCAGTCGCTAATTAACCTGCTGCAATGCCGTCAGCAATACAAAATTCCTTATTTTATATTTTCTTCTTCCAGTTCAGTATATGGCAATATTGAAAATTTGCCAGTGAGTGAAGATACTCCTGTACACGAACAACAATCTCCTTACGGGCGTACCAAATATTTCGGCGAAAAAATAATTGCCGATGCAGTAAAAGCAGACCCGTTTTATGCCATGATCCTGCGTTATTTTAATCCTGTTGGCTCACATAAATCTGCGCTGCTGGGTGAACCTTTTGATGAAAAACCGTTCAACATCATTCCGGCTATCACGCGCGCCGCCATTGGCAAGATGAAAGAATTTGTAGTGCTGGGCGATGATTATCCCACACGTGATGGCTCCTGCATCCGCGACTATATTCATGTAATGGATGTAGCAGAAGCGCATACCTTTTCTTTGAAGCACCTGGTAGAGAAAAAGGAAAGAAAAGATGCTGCTTTTATTGATATCATCAACCTCGGCACCGGCAATGGAGTAAGCGTGCTGGAAATGATTCATGCATTTGAAAAAGCCAACGGTGTAAAATTGAATTACAGGATCGGCCCGCGAAGAGCGGGAGATGCCATTGCGGTATATTCCAGCAACAAAAGAGCTGAAGAGGTGCTGCACTGGATACCCAAAAGATCGCTGGAAGAAATGATGCGTTCTGCATGGCAATGGGAGAAGGCGATGAATGCAAAATCATGAGTTATCTTTACGCGAAGTATAGCAATACAACTATCAATTTAATTTATATTGTGATTATATGGTAAAGCGCTGGGTATTACGGGAAACAGATCCGCATAAATTCGCACGATTGCAAACTGCACTCAACATCCATCCGGTGTTGTTGCAACTATTGGTGCAGCGTGGCATTGCTACTTTTGATGATGCAAAGAAATTTTTTCGCCCATCACTCTCCGATCTGCATGATCCCTTTCTGATGCAAGACATGGGCAAAGCAATCGATCGCATTGAAGCGGCCTTTGCCAACGAAGAAAAAGTGTTGATCTATGGCGACTATGATGTGGATGGAACGACTGCGGTTGCAACTGCTTATTCCTTCTTCCTCGAATTAGGATTGGAGATTGATTATTATGTTCCTAACCGTTATACCGAAGGATATGGTATTTCAACACGTGGTATAGACTGGGCCAAAGAAAATGGTTTCACGCTCATCATTGCATTGGATTGTGGCATAAAGTCAGTCGATAAAATTGACTATGCAAAAACACTTTCCATCGACTTCATCATTTGTGACCATCACCTTCCCGGAGAAAAAATTCCGGATGCGGTTGCAGTGCTCGATCCAAAAAGAAAAGATTGTGAATATCCTTATAAAGAATTGTGTGGCTGCGGCATTGGCTTCAAACTGATCAGTGCCTTTGCACAAAAAAATAACCTTCCCGACGAAAGCTACTTGAAGTACCTTGATTTTGTTGTGGTGAGTATTGCATCTGATATCGTTCCGATTACCGGTGAAAATCGCGTGCTTGCTTTTTATGGATTGCAGAAAATTAATCTTCAACCCAGCGAAGGATTGCGCGCTTTGATGAATACCAATGCAGTCAAAAAAGAATTTACGATTTCAGATCTTGTTTTCGTGATCGGGCCGCGTATCAACGCCGCAGGAAGAATGGATGATGCGCGCAATGCAGTGCGCTTGTTAATATCGGAATCTGCACATCACGCGGCAGGCAATGCCGAAGTATTAAACAAGCATAACATGGACCGGCGTGAATACGATGCTTCCATCACACAGGAAGCTTTGGCCATGTTGCACGATGACCCTGATCAAAATGGCAAAAGGAGTACGGTGCTATTCCAGCCACACTGGCACAAGGGTGTGATTGGAATTGTAGCTTCAAGGTTGATCGATAAGTGGTACAGACCCACCATTATTCTCACCGAATCAAATGGCTTTGCAACAGGTTCAGCGCGCTCCGTTGCAGGCTTTGATATTTACGAGGCTATTCTCTCCTGCTGCGATCTGCTCGAACAGTTTGGAGGTCACATGTTTGCAGCAGGACTTACGATGCGCCTGGAAAACGTTGCAG
This sequence comes from Chitinophagales bacterium, assembly GCA_039919825.1. Classification (GTDB taxonomy): domain Bacteria; phylum Bacteroidota; class Bacteroidia; order Chitinophagales; family UBA10324; genus JACCZZ01. The sequence continues at coordinate 2,968 of JBDSEW010000443.1, forward strand.
CATTTACACAACGTTTTGAAGAAGTGGTTGCTGCCACTATCGAAGAACGTTACCTCACTCCTGAGATAGAGATCAATGCCTTATTGGAAATGGAAGAGATCACTCCTAAATTTTTCAGCGTATTAAAACAGTTTGCGCCCTTCGGCCCGCAAAATATGAAGCCTCTGTTTATGACTTCCGGTGTTTTAGATACGAGTTGGTCTAGATTAGTAGGTACAGAACATTTAAAGTTCTCTCTTAAAAAAGGCAGTAGTTCGCTCAGCGGCATCGGATTTGGCATGGGCTCTTTTCTACCAAGGGTGAAAAGCACGCAGCCATTTGACATCTGTTACAACCTTGATGAGAATGAATGGAACGGGCGCAAGCGCATAGAGATGAATGTTAAGGACATCAAATAATTTATTGCTGATCCCCGCTACCAATCCGATCCAACTCAGATTCATTTCCTGTTTGTCGCTGACGTGAACTCTTCACTTGCTTATTGCCGAAACGATAGGTAAATGTTGCCCTGAATTGACGGCTTTCCCAGTCACCATTTGCTTCGATGTACAATCCACCATATTCATTTACGCTTGCCCAGGGTGCCGTGTGAAAAATATCCGTAACAGCTAACTTGAGTGTTCCCTGGTCCTTGAATAATTTTTTCTGAACGCCTCCATCAACTGATGCCTGTTCTGTGGTCTTGTATGTTCCACCCCAGATAGATGGACTGCTGTACCAACCCGACACTTCAATACTGAAACCTTTGGGAAGTTTAAAAGTGTTCTGCGCATAAAAATTACCTGCAAAGGTGGAAACATCGATCAGCTTCCCTTCTCCGAAATCAGCCTCATAGTGCAGGTGATAGCCACTTGCATTCGCATAAAGATTCCACCATTTGGTAATGGGAATTTGTCCGCTCACATCAAGACTGACCACATCTTCTGCTGCAAGGTTTCGGGTAGTGATATAGCTCCGGCCTCCCGAAAGCGTATCCGTGATCTGTGCAAAGAAGTCTTTGGTATGGCTGTAGCTTAGCGCTGTGGTGATTGAATAATTGTACGTGTGAGAGATCTCAAATTTATCAGTGTATTGTGGATCAAGAAAAGGATTGCCCTTCCTGTAAGTGAGTTCATCAAGTTTGAATTCGAATGGATTGAGCTCCTGGTAATTCGGACGATCGATGCGCCGGCTGTAGGTTAAACCAAATGAATTTTTCTCGTTGAGATTATAAGTTAATCCGGCACTCGGGAAAAAATCAAGGTAATTACGTTTCACATTTTCATCCTGCTGATTGGTTGCATTCGTCAGATCTCCTTCACTATTGGTTTGTTCGATACGAAGGCCTACCTGGAAATCGAGATCTTTGCCAATGCCGTGCTGGTAGTTGAAATAGAGTGCATTCACATTTTCAGTATAAATAAACTGGTTACTTTGGTCGGTATTCAGAATATCTTCCCCGTCAATAACATTGTAAAAATCAAAAGTATTATCCGTCTTCACCCACGAAACCTTTGCTCCGGCACCTAACTTTCCCTTTAAAAGATTCTGTGTATAATCGCTTTTCAACGTATAGATATCAATCTTCGTAGGCGAAATCGTCCGGTAATCTTTCTCTTCCAAAACAACAGACTCATCCGGAGAAGTATAGGTATTTGGTTGAAAACTGTTCCTGTCGTTGCTGTAAATACCGTAGTCTGCATCTGCTGTCAGCTCATGGCCGGAAGTATCAGCATAACGATAGTTTCCATTGAAATTGATGTTATTCAGTTTGCCATCTGTTACATTGTTGGCAAGCAAAACCTTGGTAATCTCTTCATCGCCTTCACCGGAAATAAGTGTTTTGCTGTTGGTGCTGCCGTTGTAATTGCTGATGTTACCATTCACCAGTATCCCAACCGTGTGCTTTGAGTTAATAAAGAAATCCGATCCGGCTTTGAAATTATTTCGCAGGCCTCCAAATATGGAAGTAGATTTCTGATCATATACTGTATCTTCCTGGATGCGGTACAGGTTAAAATGATTCTGCCGGTTACCCCAATTGTTACTGTATGTCCCAAACACATTCATCATTTTATTACGGTTATTAAGGGATATCGAAGTATTGTATTTTGGAAAAACACTTATAGCATAACCCGCCGTTACAGAACCATTGGTGCCAAAGTTTTTATTTTTCTTCAGCCGGATATTAATAATGCCGGCTGTTCCTTCCGCGTCGTATTTTGAAGAAGGGTTGGAAATAATCTCAATAGCTTCTATATCGCTCGACTGCATTCCCTTCAACAGGTCAGCAAGATCTGCCCCTGTAAGTTGTGTATTCCTGCCATCAATCTGAATCTGCACACCTCCACGACCTTTAAGAATAATATTGTCATTCTGATCGACTACCACGCCCGGAGATTTTTGAAGCAATTCAAAAGCCGTGCTGCCGGCAGCATTGATGCTGCTTTCTACATTGAAAATCGTTTTATCCGATTTCACTTCAATCAATGGCTTCTCTACGGTTACCGTTACTCCTGTTAATGTATTGCTGTTATGAAGCATGGTGATTGCAGGCAGTTGAATGTTTTGGAATCCATCTACAGTAAGCAGTTCTGATTTATACTCATCATATCCTACGGAAGTGATCCGGAGCAAATAATTTCCCGGTTTAACATTTTGCAATTCAAAGTTACCCTTCTCATCACTCACTGCCACTTTTGCCAATGATGAATCCTGGGCCAAAAACAGCGCCACAGTGGCTGCCATCGCCGCTTCCTGGTTACCTGCACTTATTTTTCCTGAAACGGATACCGGATTTTGAGCCAAGGTAATGCCCGTGCAAAGAATGCTAACAAGAAAAGAAAAGAAGAAAAGATATTTCATGGGTAAAGTTTGGGGTGTGCGTAAAGTTCAATGTTATAAAGTTAGATTCCATAACAACAGATATGGATGATTTTCGACGAAAGGCGATATTCATCGACCAAATGCCGGCTGTCTCCACCATGTTTATGTTTACCGAAACGGGATATTCTACAAAACTAAATAAGCCTTGAGGTAAGTTCTTACAGCGCGCAATTACTTTTTGCGCAAATACGCCAAAGTCGCCAACAATATGAGTAAGGATCAACCGTGTTTATGTGCTTACCAAATTGTTGCTAAATGGAACCGTCATGCCGAATTTATTTCGGCATCTCTGCCAAATTGGGAGATCCCGATCCCGAATTTCTCGGGACGGGATGACAGCTATGATTTTACTTTATTTCCAACCATCAATGCGACAACTTGGTATGCATCCCATGTTTTTAATTGGGAGTCTTCCTGTCTTCGAGTTTATTATATTTTGCCGTCTGGTATCACAAATTGTCCTAACCCCCAAATACCTTGGTGCATGACTAATTGCATTTCCCAACTAAAAAGTAATATAAGCGCAAAGGAGCAAAGACGCCAAAAGACAGCATGTTGATCCTTTGTGATTTTCTTAGCGACTTAGCGTCTTAGAAGTAAAAAAATAAAACGCTAAAGTAAACGCTGATGATTAAGTGTAATTTGTCATACATCCAAATACCTTGCTTCAAACCATAACTTCAACCTTTTCCTACCTTTGCCGCAAATGATTCTTAAAACAGAAAATTTAGTAAAGGCGTACCGGCAGCGCAAAGTGGTGGATCATGTTTCTGTATATGTGCAGCAAGGTGAAATTGTTGGATTACTCGGCCCTAATGGCGCAGGAAAAACAACCACCTTTTACATGACGGTAGGCCTTGTACGGCCTGATGAAGGAAAGATATTGCTGGATACGCTCGACATCACTAATCAGCCCATGTACAAGCGTGCCAAGGAAGGTATTGGCTACCTCCCGCAGGAATCATCTATCTTCCGAAAGCTGACGGTAGAAGACAATGTAGCAGCAGTGCTGGAAATGACGAATCTTTCCAAACCTCAACAGAAGGAAAAGCTCGAACAGCTGCTTGATGAATTCGGATTGAATCACGTTCGTAAAAACCGTGGTGATCTTTTATCAGGGGGCGAAAGAAGAAGAACAGAAATAGCACGCGCCCTGGCAGTAGATCCAAAATTCATTTTGCTCGATGAACCTTTTGCGGGTATCGACCCCATTGCGGTGGAAGATATCCAGATGATCGTTGCGAAACTAAAATTCAAAAATATAGGCATCCTCATCACCGATCACAATGTTCAGGAAACACTCTCCATTACGGATCGTGCCTATTTGCTTTTTGAAGGAAAGATTTTGAAACAGGGTTCTGCCGAAGAACTTGCAGCGGACGAACAGGTACGAAAGGTTTACCTGGGCCGTAATTTTGAACTCCGGAGAAAAAATCCTGTCAATTAGCTGCCGAATTCATTCAACAAATATTTTTTTTCAATTTTCTTTCTCATCTTTCAGCAATAACATTTCAACTTTTAAATCACTTCATCTCACGATTGAACTTTGTTTGTCTTCTCTCCCATAGTCCAGTGGTTTCTTCGTCAGCGCATCAGCCAGATTGAATTGTGGAAGGACTATCCTTTAGATGCACAGCAGAAAGTATTTCAATATTTAATTCAGGCCGGAAAAGATACCGAGTGGGGAAAAGTGCATGACTTTCTGAACATCCATTATGCAGATGATTTTAGAAAACGGGTTCCCCTGCAGGATTATGAATCGCTGAAGCCTTATATCCAGCGAATCATGGACGGTGAACAAAATTTACTCTGGAATACCCCTGTAAAATGGTTTTCAAAATCTTCGGGCACAACGTCGGATAAAAGCAAATTTATTCCCATGACTGCTGAGTCTATTGAAGATTGCCATTATCGTGGCGCTATAGACCTGCTGTCAGCTTATTGCAATTCTAACCCTGATAGCAAACTCCTCAGTGGCAAAGGATTGATTGTAGGTGGAAGTCACCAGATCAATCCAATGAATAAAAACTCTGCCTATGGAGACCTTTCTGCCGTACTGCTCCAAAACATGTCTTTCTTCGCCCAGTGGTACCGCACACCGGATCTCTCTGTTGCTTTAATGAATGACTGGGAAAAGAAACTCGAAGCACTGGCCAGCGCCACAGCGAATGAAGATGTGACGAACATTTCAGGAGTGCCTACCTGGACGATGCTACTGATCAAACGACTCTTCGAACTAACCGGTAAAACAGATCTGAAGGAAATATGGCCAAATCTTGAATTATATATTCATGGAGGTGTAAGCTTTAAACCCTACCGGGAAGAATTTAAATCGCTGATCCGGGCCAGCAACATGTACTATTACGAAACTTATAATGCATCAGAAGGTTTCTTCGGATTTCAATATGGGTTGGAAGAAGATGATTTGTTGTTGCACCTGAACAATGGTATTTTCTATGAATTTATTCCTGCTGAAGAATTTGGAAAAGAACAACCACGCACCGTTTTTCTCCACGAAGTAATGCCTGGCGAAAATTACGGCCTCGTAATTTCTACCAATGGCGGATTGTGGCGTTATGTGGTGGGTGATACAATCAGGTTTACCTCTGTGCGCCCTTATAAAATTCAGGTCACAGGAAGGTTAAAACATTTCATCAATGCTTTCGGTGAAGAAGTGATCGTCGACAATACCGATCGTGCAATTGCAAATGCATGCCATCTTACAGGTGCTGTTGTAAATGATTATACGGTTGCACCAATTTACCTCACGGTGCATCAGCGTGGTGGACACGAGTGGCTGATAGAATTTTCTAACCCCCCCGACGACCTTAACCATTTTACCAAAGTGCTTGATGAGTCTTTGAGGGAAGTAAATTCAGACTATGATGCAAAACGGTCACACAATCTTGCATTGCAGCTTCCCGTAGTTCATGTGCTCAAGCCCAATACTTTCTACAATTGGTTAAAGTCAAAAGGAAAGCTTGGCGGGCAAAACAAAGTACCACGACTGAGCAACGACAGAAGTTATGTAACAGAAATTCTTTCCTCTGCACAACAGGCACAGCCATCAGCAGGTTGACGTCCTGCGTCTATTTCTGGAAAAAATCTTTGTACTTATCGATATTGGTCATAAACTTTTGCTTCTGCTCATCAGAAAGCACGCCCTGTATCTGCGTTTTCAATTCCTGTTTAATCCCCTGCATTTTCGACTTCATATCGCCGCCGCTTTCTTTAGCAGCCTTTCGTTTTTCGCGAAATTGCTGAAAAGCACCTTTCATTTTTTCCAGTTGATCAGTATTCAGGTTCAGATCTGAAGTTAGTTGTCCGATCATTTGTGCGGCCATGCCTTGTCCTTCTTCTTTGGCACCACCAAATAACTTGTTTAGAAAGCCCATGATTTTTTTATTGAGTAATTGTTTATGATTTTCTTCACTTGAAAGTAATGATCGCACGCTATGGAGTAAAAACATGCAGTTGCGTACCTACCAATTGTGTAATGTATTCAAACAATGGAGAGGCAGCAGGCCCCATTGTAACATTTCCGGAAATATCAAAATGACTTCCATGGCATGGACAAGTAACTTGATTCTGTGACACATTGTATTCCACGGTGCATCCTTCATGTGTACACACTTTGGAAAGCGCATAATAATTATTGTCTAATCCTTTAAATACGATCACATTGCTCACATAAATAAATCCACCTAAATTCAAGAGGTTATTATTTTGAGGATCCGTCAGATCTAAATAAAAATCAACATTCGGAATTGCATCAATATTGCCGCAACCGGTTAAATAATCTGCTATAAAAAAAGCCGCTGCACTATAACCCAATTTCTTTAAAAACTCTTTTCTTTCCATATATAAATAAAAATGCAATTAATTAAGTGAAACTCCCGCCGACTGAAGTACATCATACGTACCC
>JBDSEW010000003.1:0-4790 GCA_039919825.1 Chitinophagales bacterium
GAATTTGCGCGAGTAGTGTAGGGATCATTATATGGAATGACGAACACTGCATTATTATTACCGCGCGACGGATCATTGCAGATACGAATCACATCGTAACTGCCACTTACCTCTATCACGAACTGTCCCGTAGTTGGAACAATTACCGGCCCTGTTTTATAAGGAGCAAACGGATCGTTCACCGGATGAAAAGCTACGATGGGAGCATCGCCTGCCTCAATCCATGTGGAGTCACCAATAGCACCGCCCATATTCACTACCATTTTTACCTTATTGCTGTAGCCGGGCCAGTTTTCATTGTTCATGCCAGCAGCTCCTCCGAAGCCATCGAAATCTCCCCACAGCGACTGGTCAACATATGATTGACCTGCAACAAATCCATACGTACTATTTGTTTCAGCAGCTATGAACTTGAGCAATTGTGTTTCGGATACTTTATCGAGAGAATTATAGGCCAATGCCACATAGCCACCTGATCCCTGGCCACAGAGAATAATGCGATTAGTATCAATCTTAAAAGTATTTCCCTGAACGCTTGCATCCATTCTGAAATACCGAACACAAGCTTTTGCATCCTGAATGGCGCGATACACCGCCATTAAAATGGTACCTGTGCGAATGTCCTGTGTGCTACCTCCGGGGCTCCATCCCGTGCGATAGTCCATAGAGCAGGCCACATAGCCGCGTTTAGCAAATTGCCTGCACATTTCTACGGTTGCACTGTCTGCTTTATCACCACTCGGTGTAGTATTAAGGAGCAAGGGAAGAAACTGTCCAGTATGAATGTACACAACAAGCGGACGTGCCTGTAAGGTGTCCCCATATGGTTCATACACATCCATCACGAGGTCCTGTAAAACAGGCGCTGTGGGATCATAGAGCACGGTAAAGTTTTGGCCGTATTCGATGTTGTAGCTTGGATTCACTCCTGTGAATACTTCATCCAAATAACGTTGCTGTGAAAAAGTGTTTTGTAACATTCCGGCAAGCAGGATGATTGCGGTGAAGAGGAAATTTTTTTTCATAGAAAGTGTTTTAATTGTTTGAGATTAAAAGTATTCCGGTTGGACTACGCTTATCAATCCACATTTGTGGGGAAATAGCCGCAAGAAATTTTGAAGCTGTTAAAATTTAACTACGAAATCCACATAAGGCACGCCAATGAAAATAGCTTGTGCAATCTCTTTTGAATTGATGCAGGCGAGGTCCACACTTACCTTTTCTCCCATGAATCGAACGCCGTAGGTAACAAAGAGATGCAAAGGATAAGTGGCTGTAGTTTCGAAATCTGGGGACGTCGGGACACTTTGCTTTTCACCAGGCACGAGCCAATTTTCTGAGATCAATGAAACCTTTCTGCCTACGCGTGTCATACCGCTGATTGAAAATACTGGCTTCTTCATGCATTCGCCCCTGTTAAGATTTAAACCATAACCAACACCCAGGGTAATATTATTATCGGGAGTTCCGTAAGTACCCAGTCCATACATCATAACATCATTGTCAGCCGGTGGATTTTCTCCCCATGAAGAAAATTGCGGAATACGTACATATAGAATTCCGGCGGCGAGGTTTACTTTCTCAGCTACTTTAAATCCTGCCTTTGTATTCAGGAATAGCATCGGATTATGTCCTGCAAAGAGCGAGAAAAATTCAAAACCGCCACCGATGGAAACATTTTTCGAAACACCCACATAAGCTGCATTGAATAAGAGATAGGTATTCTGATAATAGCCTTCACCCTTGCGAAGGTTGAAACCGGATGGACTCAAAAGGTAACGTGTAGCATTGGAATTGGGAAACCAGTAACCATCTTCTTTGAAATTAGAAGCTGCCACGGTTTGTATTTGCTTTACATTTCCTGCGGCCAATGTTACACGACCAATGTTTTTCGTTTCCAGGATAATGATGGAATCATACTGCTCCATAATATTTCCTATGAGGGTGCTACCATCTGTAAGTGTGATGAGGGTTACGCTGTCATATTGGGATGACTTGTGAGAGGTAACCTGACCGTAACCAAACGAAAAGGTTAAAAGTAGTACTGTGAAGCAGATGGTGATTGACGGAAGCAAACTAGTTTTCATGGCTGCAGGGTTTTGATCATTAGATAATTAAATTGTCGATACAAAGAAATGTCCTCAACTGCCACTTATAAAACGGTTAACCGGGCTTCAATCATAGGTTATTGCAAATATTCCCTTTGAGGAGGTTTTAAAGCAGAAACCTGACTTTCTTCCGGATCAGATTAGGCATCGGCGGTTTCTTTTGCATTATTTCCGAAAAATGGATGACGGATTTGGAGTGATTTGCATATTTTAAGAAAAATAATTCGCGATAATCCTTTCAAATATTTTGATAGAAGATGCTTCTATCGACCTTCAATGAATTAATGTGCTCACAAAACGTTAATGGCCTATTTTTTAAGCGATAAGTATTTTGAGGTATATTATTGCAACACAACTTTATGAACTACTCCCGTTCACAGGCTTTAGTACCTGTTACAGTCACGCCTGTAACAATATCCGGATCACTAAGTGGCCGCTTAGGGTATTATTCGCTTCTTCTGCTTTCTTTCGGGACGCTATGTGAAATGCAATAATATTCGTGCTGGTTAAGGTTATCATGCTTACATCATATATCGCTATGCATTTAAAGGAATAGTCTTTGTAACACGAGGCAAGCAGGCTGAGGAGGAGAGAAAGAAAAAGTATTGTTCTGATAGTTTTCATACTGCCGATTAACGAATCATCTTTTAGGTACGAGTGGAAATTTTATAATAACGAAGACTTTTATTTTAGTCCGGTACCTTGCATGGCGCCTTTTTCTTCTGCTAAAGAATCCATTGTTCTGAAAAGGTCAGCGCATAGGTGCCGTAATTGGGACTTGAAACTGCATAATTGTGGTAAAATGAATTCCCATCAGAGAAATTGGCGCCGAGATAGTAAGATGCTACCACATTGCTCGACCACCCGTCGTATATTTTATAACCCTCACTCAGGTTAAGCTGCATGGAATCATTGGTTCAAAAGAAGAATGAAGAGTAACCAGCCTATGAGGCCACAGTTGGTTGTACCGGTTTAGGGTCAGGGATTCCTTTTTTTACATGTACAAAAACTTCTAAGAAAAGTGCTGCTGCCAGCAATGTGGAGTTGAATATTTTCATTGATGAAAAGTAACTTTTTTGTCTATAGGACTCTTTCCCATTTCCCGGCAAAGGATTTTTGAAACATAATATATTTTCCATTGCCGTAATTGAAGCTGCGAATGTAATTTCCAGGTTGATGTTTCCCATACCTACTTCTGTAGCGAATTAATGTTTTAACCAGGAAAATAATCCTCTCCATTCTTCTGAAACACTTTATTCAACGCGTCCGTCCTTGAATGCACTTCCAGTTTTTCATAAATGTCGCGCACATACGTGCGAATGGTTTCAAAACTTAAACAGAGAATATCTGACACTTCCTTGTAACGGAATCCTTTATCCAGCAACTTAAGAATTTCCCATTCGCGCGAAGTAAGCAGATCCATAATGGCTGCATTCGTCTTCCTGCCCTGAAATGATTCCACCACCTGCCGTGAAACCTGCGGTGACATGGGCGAACCGCCGTTTTTTACTGAAATGATGGCTTTGATGATGTCCGAAGGGGTTTCATCTTTTAGCAGGTAACCGGTAGCTCCTGCGCTCAAAGAATCAAAAATGGTTGGCGAGTCGTCAATGATCGTGCACATCAGAAATTGTACCTCCGGCTTTCTGGGCTTCAGCCGTGCCACGGTGTGGATCCCGGAATTGCCTGGCAGGTTGATTCCAATCAATACCACATCCACATTCATATCCATAAACTTTGCGGAGAAGGATTCTGCATCTTCAAAAGTTGCCGTGCAACACAGTGCGTCAGACGAGCTGACTACCTTTTGCAGCGCACTTCGCATGTGAAGGTTGTCTTCTACAATTGCTACCCGAATGGTCATGGGGTTATGGTTTGTGGTGAGTAGTGAATGGTGAATGGTGAATTAATAAATTGATGTTATTGCGCTGCTAACTCATTAGAGATCAGCAAGTACAAATAATGAATGATGATTAATCGAATGCTTGTCCTGACTCTTGACTCCAGTATCCTGACTCTTTAACTAAATCTCCATGCTCTCAAAACTTGTTTTGTGCAACAACCGGAAGTGCGATACTAAAGCATCGCCCAATTTTTCGCACTTGTATTCCACACCAAATTCTTCTGAGGTTGTTTTGATGATGCGCGTAATAGCTGCATAATGAATGTGCGAGGTAGATGGAAATAAATGATGTGCTACATGAAAGTTGAAACCGCCAAACAAGAAATTAACTACCGCATTATCCGTCGCAAAATCGTGCGTGGTACGAACCTGGTGAATAGCCCAGGTATCACTCATCTGCCCATTTTCATTGGGCTGAGGAAACTCAGCGTCTTCACCCACATGTGCCGTGAGCAATGCAGTAATCGCAAGTCCGCTCATGGTGAGGTGCATGATGAAAAATCCAATCAATACATCGTACCAGGGAACATGAAGCACGATCATAGGCAAGGCAATCATGAAAAACAGGTGATTGATCTTACTGCCGATCATTACCGGTAACACCCATTTTGGTACAGTGGACTTCCACCGTTTATAATCTTTTGTATCGCGACTGATAAACCAGTTTAGCGTGAAAAAGAAATAAAGTAATGGCATGTACAACTGTTGCAGTCTGTGATAGGGCTCATACTTTTCCTGCTGCGAGAGTCGCACCAATCCTGATTGCTCAATATCCAAAT
>JBDSEW010000095.1:0-4231 GCA_039919825.1 Chitinophagales bacterium
TTATCACCTGTAGTATTCACTACGATGCGATAAAATTTTTCAACGGCAGTTCCTTCAAACTCTGCAATTGATTTCCAGTCATTATCAATTCCAGGCTGGTATTTATACAACACACCTTCGGAACCCATCAGAAAAGTTCCGTCGGGCATCAATCCAAAATCTTCTTCCCCCACAAGTGTGTTCATTATTTCAGTTGATTTACCGGATTTCAATTCATAAAAATTTATCGCGGAGGAAGTGGAGTCTTCATTGAATTGCACATAATAAAATCCACCGGAAGTTTTTCCAGGCATGCGCACCAGGCACCGTCCAATGCGTTCGCCCACTTTTTTTACAACACCTGTTTTGAAATATCCCAACTGCAATGTCTGCGGTTCACCCAGTACAAACATCGCGGCTACATCATTGTTGGCCCAGCAATAATATCCCACAGGATTAAGGTTTGGAAAGATGGGAACGTACTCATCGCCGGTCTTCACTTTGCTAAGCAGTTGCGTGCTGTCGTCTTCCAGCACCCGCACGCAGGAAATGCCTGTCTTATCCGGCATCAGCATCGGTGAATATTCCGCAGTATTGGGAGTATGGGTGATCTGTGTCGTTTTCGCAAACTGAAAAGTGTACTTATAAATATCTGCCTTCGTGCTGTCGCGGATAGAAGTGTACAGAAGTCCTGTACCATCAGGAAGAAAGTACGGCTGGTTATCATAGCCCTGCCATGCAGTGATTTTTTCCGGTGCACCAACCAGGTATTTGCCCTTCTCATTTTTGGAGATGGTTAAAATATAAATATCTGTTTCCGGCAAATCACTTTGAGCTGCAACCTGCAGCCCAAATGAACTCAGTAACAGCAACAGAAAAAGTTTTGCAACAATGATCTTCATGCAACAGAAATTTTAGGTGATTCAAATTTATGGACCGCTAAAGTAAGCAGGGAATTGGTATTTTGCGTATTGCAAATAGTAGCGAGTAGCGAGTAGCGAGTAGCGAGTAGCGAGTAGCGAGTAGCGAGTAGCGAGTAGCGAGTAGTGAGTAGTGAGTCGTAATGCGTAATTCTTTTTATAAACCATGATCCCCCGAATCACCTCCATACGAGAATATAAAAACGCTTATGAACAAAGCCTGCACGATCCCGATACATTCTGGGCATCGGTTGCTGCAGGTTTTCACTGGAAAGAAAAGTGGCAACATGTTCATTCGGGTGGTTTTGAAAAGGTGGATTATAAATGGTTTGAAGGTGCGAAATTGAATCTTTCCGAAAACTGCCTTGATGTTCACTTAAAATCAGCAGGTGATAAGATCGCGATTATCTGGGAACCCAATCACCCGGAGGGAGCTTCCCGCTCCATCACCTATCGGGAATTACACAAAGAAGTCTGCAGGTTCGCTAACGTGCTGAAGCAATTGGGAATCAGGAAGGGTGATGTTGTTTGCATTTATCTTCCTATGATCCCTGAACTTGCTATTGCCATGCTTGCATGTACCCGAATTGGGGCAGTGCACTCAATAGTCTTCGGCGGTTTTTCTGCTGCTTCCTTATCAGGAAGAATTCAGGATGCGGAATGCAGCTTGCTGATTACTGCGGATGGTTTTTACCGCGGTGAAAAACCAGTGTACCTTAAAAAAATCGCAGATGAAGCACTGAAGAATACACCTTCGATAAAAAATGTGATCATCTGTAATCATGCAGATCTTGAAATTGAGCTGACAACCGGAAGAGATCTCTTTTGGAATCATTTGATGCTGCATGCAGATGAACAACACCAAGCAGAAGTGATGGATGCAGAAGATCCGTTGTTTATTCTTTACACATCCGGCTCTACCGGCAAGCCGAAAGGAGTTGTACACACTACTGCTGGCTACATGGTATATGCAGGATTCACGTTTCTGAATATTTTTCAATATCAGAAAAATGACATCTTTTGGTGCACCGCAGACATCGGATGGATCACCGGTCATAGCTATGTGGTGTACGGACCTTTACTGAATGGTGCCACTACCATTATGTATGAGGGTATTCCTTCCTTTCCTGACTGGAGCAGGTGGTGGCAGATCATTGATAAGTACCAGGTAAATATTTTCTATACGGCTCCTACTGCCATCCGTTCTTTTGAAGCACAGGGATTGAATCATCTCCGGGGAGCAAGTTTCAATTCGCTGCGTGTATTGGGTACAGTAGGTGAACCCATTAATGAAGAAGCGTGGGAATGGTACCATAAAAATATCGGTAAAGAACGTTGCCCCATTGTAGATACCTGGTGGCAGACAGAAACCGGTGGCATACTTATTTCGGCTCTTGCAGGTATCACTCCTGCTAAACCATCCTTCGCCACGTTGCCATTTCCCGGAATTGAACCCGTGATTGTTGATACGAATGGAACAGTACAGCAGGACGTAGTTGCAGAAGGCAATCTGTGTTTACGTCGTTCATGGCCGGCTCAGGCGCGTACCCTTTATAAAGATCACGACCGGTTTATAAAAACATACTTCACCACCTATCGTGGAATGTATTTTACAGGCGATGGTTGCCGTCGCGACCAGGACGGTTATTATCGCATTACAGGCCGCGTTGATGATGTGATCAAAGTTTCAGGTCACCGTATAGGTACCGCAGAAGTAGAGAATGCCATTAATGAGCATCCACAGGTAGTAGAGAGCGCCGTGGTTCCAATACCGCACGACATTAAAGGTGAAGCCATTATTGCATTTGTTATTTGCAAAACAAATGTGGTAGAGGAAAACCTTACGCAGGAGATCATTCAAATTGTGTCAAAAATAATCGGGCCGATTGCGAAACCCCAAAAAATATTTGTAGTGAGCGGGTTGCCGAAAACACGGAGCGGAAAGATCATGCGGCGCATCCTCCGCAAAATTGCGGAAGGCCACCCGGAGCAGGTGGGCGACATTTCTACTTTGCTGAATCCCGAAGTGGTGGAGGAGATCAGGAACAAGGTGGAAGAATCGGAAAAATAAAGCGCAACATTATTGAACCAGGCGTTTCTCATAAAAAATGACCATTACCAATTGCTTTGGCGCCCCCAAATTATAATAAAAGGCGCTTTCCCATCATGCTGTTTTAAAAAAACTGATAATTCAGTTGATCATACTCCCTGCTGGTATTAAAAATTTGTTCAGGTTCGAAACTTCTTTCTATATTTGATAAGCCAAAAATCTAAAGACCTTAAATAAATGCCCATGAAAAATTTCTTCGCTCTTATTATTGCCTTCACAGTTACTGCAGTTTCCTGCACAAAAGAATATCAAAATCCGACGCCGGTAGTTGTTGACAACACCAATACAGGTGGTACGGGTGGAACAGGAGGCACTGGTGGAACCGGAGGTACAGGAGGCACTGGGGGAAGTGGCATTACAGCAGTTCCTTCAGCTTTTTCTCAAAAAGTTTTGGTAGAAGAATTTACAGGCACCTGGTGCGGCTATTGTCCTGATGGTGCTTTGATCCTCGAGGATTTGATTCAGCACAACCCGGGCAAAGTAATTGGCGCGTCAGTACATGAAGGTGACCCGCTCCAGGTAAGCATCTTCACTTCACTTGATGGTATATTGGGCGGCGTTACTAGTTTTCCTTCAGGTCTTGTTAACCGCCAGCCTTACAATGGCCAGCTCATGATGGATCGCAACTATTGGGAGGGTGCTGCAAACATGTTGTTGACCAATACGGCCCCTTGCGGATTGGCACTTACTTCTTACGTTCAATCGGGGAACCTATATGTAACTGCTCATTGTGGCTTTAATACTACCCTTTCCGGTGATTATCGTGTTACCATCTATCTTACAGAAAACGAAGTAACAGGTTACCCACAGGCAAATTACTATAACGATGGTTCATTGGATCCAAATTCACCATTGGTAGGTCTTGGAGATCCAATCATTGGCTGGGCTCATAACACTGTGGCACGTACATCGATTACTGCTGAATTGGGAGATGCAATTCCCGCAGCAAAGATGGTTCCCGGTGGAGAATATGTGATCACGAAAAGCGCAAGCACTACAGGATACAATGTTAACAATCTCCGTATCGTAGCCTTTATCAATCTGGTAGGCACTGATCCAATGTCACACAAAGTCTTAAACGTTCAGGAAGCACAAGTTTTCCAGGTAAAGAACTGGGATTAATTCATTTTAGTACCCGAAAAAAAGGAAGCTCATTGCTTCCTTTTTTTTTCTCCTTTCCAGAGTATAAGTACACTGAAATGGAGGTTTCTCAAAAAAATTC
>JBDSEW010000127.1:0-3957 GCA_039919825.1 Chitinophagales bacterium
CACACAAAAAAGGGAATATCCTTTTTCTGCTCCCGTGAACTCACATTCACTGATCACTCTATTGCCTTCGAACCACTGAACGGGACACAGTTCACCAGATCCCCAATACCATTCGGAACATCTATAAATGAGAGCAGTAACTGGAGTTCAGTTTCTTCAGATCTTGCATGGACACATCACAATATTTTAAAGTCATGTAAAGTGCAGAGGCACATTCATGGCGAATGGTTCCTTGTTCCCGATAAATATCTCGGACTAAAGGTGCAAGTGGAAGGAAAAACTTTTTACGGCTGGATCAGAATAGAAGTAGCGAGAGATGCCAGCAATATTAAAGTATATGATTTTGCTTTTTGCGCAAAACCGGATCAGAACATTATTTGCGCTGTAAACTATTCATCGGGATTGCTATTACCCTTTGCACAAATACCGGAAACAGAAAATGAAGTGAGTATGACACCGGTTCAAAAGACACGGCATTAAATACTTCCAACATCTCTGTTAAAAATAAAGACTCATCCATTCTAAAACCATTAACATGAAGACCTTTAAACTTCTGACAGCAGCATTCTCATTAATGATTATGCTCACATTCGTAGTAAACCACTGTACTGCACAAAACACTTTTCCATCAAGCGGTAGTGCCGGCATTGGAACTACTATCCCTAATGTTTCATCGCTGCTCGATGTAACGAGCACTACTAAAGGAGTCCTGGTGCCGCGTATGACCAAAACGCAACGTGATGCGATTGCAACACCTGCAACCGGGTTATTAATTTATCAAACCAACAGCACACCAGGTTTTTATTATTATGATGGAACAACCTGGAAGGCGGTAACTCCAAAATCAAAGGGATGGTCTCTTAAGGGAAATGGAAGTATTGACCCTGCTAGTGATTTCTTAGGTACTGTAGATGCCCAATCTTTAAAATTCAGAGTAAATAATATTCCGTCGGGCGAGCTTAATCCTAATAACGGAAATGTAGCTCTGGGAATGAATTCACTTGTATCAAATAACACCGGCCATAGCAATATTGCTATTGGAACCAATGCACTCCATAACAATACCATTCGCAGCAATCTTGTTGCCATTGGTGATTCTGCATTATTCAGTAATGGTTCACCTATCTTGTATTTCGCAACGGCAAATACTGCTATTGGTTCGAAAGCATTGTTTTCAAACACCTCAGGATATTATAATTCTGCGAACGGATTTGAAACGATCTATTCAAATACTACCGGCAATTCAAATACTGCAAATGGATATCGGGCGCTTTATTCTAATTCTACAGGTAGTCTTAATACAGCAAATGGATATGGCGCACTTTATTCAAATACCACTGCCAATCACAATAATGCAAATGGGTATAAGTCGCTTTATTACAACAGTACGGGAAATGACAATACCGCCACCGGATATTTTTCTCTCCTCTTCAACACAACGGGAAGTGAAAATACTGCGAATGGGATGAATGCCCTTTTTGCGAACAGTACTGGTAATCAGAATACTGGCAACGGTACTTATGCATTATATTCCAATAGCGCTGGCGCTTATAATACAGCAATCGGTTCCTTAGCCTTATATTCCAATTCAACAGGTTCAAATAATGTGGCCACTGGTTACAGTGCCCTTGCCTACTCAACAGGCACTGGGAATACCGCCAATGGATACTTTGCCCTTGCAAGTAACACAACAGGGCAATTCAATACTGGCATTGGACTCCAGGCTGATTTATCAATAGGTAGTTTGGGTAACTCTACCGCAATCGGCTATTTCTCATATGTCAGCGCAAGTAATCAAGTGCGTATTGGTAACACTAACATAACAAGCATAGGGGGTCTGGTTGACTGGACTTTCACTTCTGATAAGCGCGTGAAGAAAAATGTTAAAGCAAATGTACCCGGATTGGCATTCATAAATAAGTTACAACCTGTAACCTTCAACTTTGATTTGACCGAAATGGATAAAATTTTACAGCGCCCTGCTCTCAAAACACAAGATGGGAACACCTTCAAATCTACACCTGAACAATTAGCTTCCAGGAAAGCGAAAGAAGAAATTATTTATACAGGCTTCATAGCGCAGGATGTGGAAAAAGCAGCACAGGAATTAGATTTTGATTTCTCCGGCGTGGATGCTGCAAAAAATGAGAAAGATTTGTATGGGTTGCGATATGCTGAATTTGTTGTACCACTTGTAAAAGCAGTACAGGAGTTATCTGCCGCAAATGATGAAAAGGATACTAAAATCAGTGAACTCCAACAACAAATTGATGAATTAAAAGTGGATATTCAATTCCTTGCTACAGGAAATACTGTAGCAAATGATATTACCCTTTCAGGTGCGAAATTGGAACAAAACAATCCGAATCCATTTAGTCAGGCTACAGTAATCCGTTACAATCTACCAACAACATTTTCTTCAGCACAAATTGTGATTACCAACCAAAGTGGTAAAGTGTTGAAGCAGGTGAATATTTCCGGAGCAGGCAAAGGAAAGCTGAATGTAGATGCAGGTTCCCTTTCAGCAGGTACCTATAATTATTCATTAGTAGTTGATGGGATAATAATAGATACCAGGAAGATGGAGCTCCTTAAATAAAAGAGAAGAACAACCACAATATGCACTTGACTTCAGGGTATCAGCTCATGTACTTTTGAATGGTAATTTTGAAATTAGCATGTCCTGGTTTAACCTGTCTGAACAAATCAGCATTAATCTCTAAAAGCATGGTAAATAATCCATAACTTACAATGCTTCAATTTCTAATACCAGCTGTAACAAACCTGCCTTGTCCCGCCGATCGGTGACGTTTTTCCGGTTTGAGGATACATAAAATAAGGAATAAACATATTTTGAGATAACATGAATATTTATGTCGCACTGAAACACAAGAAATATATTTCGTAAGCATTAAAGTAAAGGGAATTTCTTCTATACAAAAAATTATCTGTCAAGAATAATTTCTTATGAAAACAACATTGACTTTATTTCTCCTGATCCTCTCTACTGTTCATATTTCTAATGCACAAAACACTTTTGAAGAAACCTTTCCTGACACCACCAATCACACCATCCGAGGACTTTTCAAAACTCAAAATGGCAACTACATTGCCGGGGGATTTGGAAAAGGTGCAGGCAGTGGTATAGATTGGGATGCACAATTGATCAAATTTGATTCAATAGGAAACATAGCCTGGCTGAAAAGATATGGCACATCAGTGCTAGAGGAATGCTATGGCGTGGCTCCGTTGAATGATGGAGGCATTGTGATGGCTGGCATTTTAGAAGGTCCATTCCCGGTTAAGACACTTTTAATGAAGACAGACAACGATGGGAATCTGCTTTGGTCAAAAGCTTTCTCGAACTCGACGGGGGGCAACGAATACGCTGAAACAATTGCAGTTTCCGCTGATGGAAGCTTCGGCATTTCTGGGGTCACAGACGATATCAATGGTGTGAATGCTCACGTAATTAAAACAGATGGTTCAGGTAATTTTATCTGGTCAGCCTGGTATGATATCGACCCGGGTTTGGGTAGTTATCCAACGAAAATAGCTGCTAGCAATGACGGTGGTTTTGTGTTGGCCGGAGGGCTTTCGTCCTTTTCAAGCATGATGATCATTAAAATTGATGGCACAGGAAATAATCAATGGTCTAAGGGCGTGAATGGATTTAGTGCCCCCAATGTAAGGGACATTGTTCAAGCCAAAGATGATGGATTCCTGGTGAGCGGCAACGGATTTTCCGCTTCACGAAATTCAACAGATGCCCTGTTATTCAAACTTGACGCTTCCGGCACTTTGCAATGGTCAAAGGAATTTAGTTTTACAGGAAATTGCTCTGCTGAAAGCATTATTGCAACTGATGATGGCGGATGTGCCTTATTGTGCACCATTGCATTAAGCGATACTGATAGCAATGCTTCAGCATTTGTAAGGTTTGATGGTGCTGGAAAT
>JBDSEW010000202.1:0-5775 GCA_039919825.1 Chitinophagales bacterium
AAGGGTCATGTATCGAAGGATCATGTTCACTTGTTTGTTTCAGTGCCGCCCCATTTGGCGATTAGCAAATTAGTGCAGTACCTAAAAGGGAAGAGTTCATATAAACTGATGATGGAGAATAAGCAAATATCGAAGGAGTTTTGGGGACGGCATGTTTGGGGCAGAGGCTACTTTGTAGCCACATCAGGGAATATAACCGATGAGGTGATCATGGAGTATATAGAGAAACAAGATGACGAGAAAAAAGATGAAAACTTCACGGTCTCAGATGGTCTTTAGTCGGCTTCAGCCGAATTTATTCAACAAACCCTTCGCCTTTTAGGCGAAAGTAGTTTAGTTTTTAATTTTTAAGGATAAAAATAAGTTAAGCTTTTGCCACGAAGGAGGAAAGTCCTTCCCCTTTGGGGTTCCGGCCAAGCCGGGAAGGAAGGGGCTTTGACTTTCATGATGCAGAGTTGATCAAATTCTAATCACGTCGTACAAGAGATAGTTGTTAACTGGAAATGTATAAATTTATCCCACACACAGTATATTTGCAGTAAAGCAACTATTGGTAGGCACGATATAAAAATTGTTCTTATCTTATTTGATAGTATCACTATTGCAGATTCTTCAGTTCTTTCAGAATCACGATAAACTCTTGTTGATGGAGAATTTTGCAAATCGAAAACTGCTATTCAAATGGTATGGAGCGTCTTCGCTTCACTCCAAATTTCTTCCTTCATTCTGCCTTTAGCTTCTCTTTAATTTCATGCAGCTTCATCAGCGCCTCAATAGGAGTGAGGGCATTGGGATCTACCTTTTCCATCCATTCCCTGAGCCTGGTTATTGCCGGATCTTCCTGTTGAAAAATGCTGAGCTGCATTTCACGGGCAGGCATTTTTTTTATTTTATTCTGCAGGCTTTTTGCAATCGTTTTTTCCTCCAGCTCTTCAAGAATTTCATTGGCGCGATTCACTACCGGTGAAGGGATACCAGCCATTTTTGCCACATGAATGCCAAAGCTGTGCTGGCTTCCACCAGGCTGCAGCTTGCGGAGAAAGATCACTTTATTACCTGCTTCTTTTACAGAAACATTATAATTTTTTATCCGCTCAAATTTATTTTCCAGCTCATTCAATTCATGATAATGCGTAGCAAATAATGTTTTTGCTTTTCCTTTGGGATAGTCGTGTAAAAATTCCGCAATGGCCCAGGCGATGGAAATGCCATCATAGGTGCTTGTGCCACGGCCAATCTCATCGAGAATAACCAGCGAACGGTCAGATAGATTATTAAGGATGCTGGCAGTTTCCGTCATCTCCACCATGAAAGTAGATTCCCCGGAGGAAAGATTGTCGGATGCACCAACGCGGGTAAAAATTTTATCGATGATTCCTATGCTGGCGGCTGATGCTGGAACAAAGCTTCCCATCTGTGCCATCAGCACAATCAATGCATTCTGCCGGATGAAGGCGGATTTGCCGGCCATGTTGGGGCCGGTGATGATAATGATCTGCTGTTCTTTGTCATCGAGCAACACATCATTGGGAACATAGGTTTGATCATGGCCTAACTGCTGTTCGATTACCGGGTGACGTCCATCTTTAATTTCAAGTGTATACCCTTCGTGAAATTGCGGACGGCAATAATTATTTTTAAGGGCAATAGTTGCGAATGAAAACAAACAATCAAGCCTTCCAATGGCTTGCGCATTTAACTGAATTTGCGGAACATAATCTTTAAGTGAAGTGACCAGCGAATCAAACAATTTTAATTCGAGGTGTAAAATTTTTTCTTCTGCACCCAGTATTTTTTCTTCATACTCTTTCAGCTCGGGCGTGATGTATCGCTCCGCATTTACCAATGTTTGTTTCCTGATCCAATCGGAAGGAACTTTGCTTTTATGTGCATTCGTCACTTCGAGGTAATATCCAAAAACATTGTTGAAGGAAATTTTTAGCGAAGTGATACCGGTTCTTTCCTGCTCTGTTTTCTGAATGCTCAACAGGTAATCTTTTCCTGAATGTGAAATCTTACGCAATGCATCCAGTTCTTCAGAAACATCTTCCCTGATGATGCCCCCTTTGGCAGCAACCGGCGGTGCATCCTCCCTGATTTCTTTTCCAATCCGTTCCCTGATCAGCTCGCAGGGATTCAGCTGATCGGCCGTTTTCCGGAATGGTTCTTCATTGCGTACACTCAGAAGTTGTTTGATCTGTGAGATCGACACCAGTGCTTTCCGGATGTGCATTATTTCGCGGGGACTTATTTTTCCAAGCGCCACTTTTGCAATCAATCGTTCAAGATCGCCGATCTGCCGGATATGCAGGGAGAGTTGTCGCGATAGCTCAGGATCCCTGATCAACAATGCTACAAAGTGAAGCCGTTCTTCAATAGGCAGTATTTCTTTGAGTGGCAGCACCAGCCATTTTCGAAGCATACGCGCACCCATGGGAGAAAGCGTTTGATCCAGCACCTGAAGCAATGACTTTCCACCTTCATTATTGCTGTGAAGGATTTCGAGGTTGC
Organism: Chitinophagales bacterium; assembly: GCA_039919825.1. Lineage (GTDB taxonomy): Bacteria > Bacteroidota > Bacteroidia > Chitinophagales > UBA10324 > JACCZZ01. Next base: position 2,512 of record JBDSEW010000202.1, read on the forward strand.
GAACAGTAAAACGGTCGAGCCATACGTACCGTTCTTCTTCAATACGGGAAATGCCGGTCAGATGATCAAGATGCGGATGTTCCGAAACCTGCAGGTAGTGCAGCGCGGCGCCACAGGCAATAATAGACTGCTTCAGTTCACTGATGCCAAACCCTTTAAGCGATTGTGTTTCAAAATGTTTGGTGAGCAGGTCGTTGGTGTAGTCAAACTGGAAGATCCAGTCATCGATAGCATAGGTATAATATTTTGTGCCGAAAAGTCCGCGAAAATCTTTTTGCCGGGTCTTGCAAAAAATGATCTCTGTTGGTTTAAAGCCCTGCAATAATTTATCAATATAATCTGCATTGCCCTGGGCTGCATAAAATTCACCGGTGGAAATATCGAGGAAAGCAACGCCGAGTGATTCACCTTCAAAATGAATGGAGCAAAGGAAATTATTGCTTTTGTGATCCAGAATTTTATCGTTATCGGTAACGCCGGGTGTGATCAATTCTGTCACGCCGCGTTTTACAATCGTTTTGGTCAGCTTAGGATCTTCCAGCTGATCACAGATCGCAACGCGGTAGCCCGCACGCACTAATTTGGGAAGGTAAGTATCAAGGGCATGATAGGGAAATCCTGCGAGGTCGGTGAATGCTGCAGAGCCATTGGCACGTTTGGTTAAAACAATGCCGAGTACCTGTGAAGTGGTTACCGCATCGGTATCAAATGTTTCATAAAAATCACCAACTCTGAACAACAGTATAGCATCCGGATACTTAGCTTTGATGTGCTTGTATTGCCCCATCAATGGAGTCTCTTTTATTTCTGTTGTTTTCTTCAAAGTGAAATTGCGTAATGATGATAGTTGGAATAAAGTGTAACAGGATGTATATTTTTCATGCTGTCCTACAGCCACAAAGAAAAGAAATCCTTCCGCGTTTATGCACTTGTTGTTCCTTTTTCTTTAACGGAAGTTTACGCATCAGAATAGTAAATTACCTTACCTGGAATTTGATTGAATGAGAAAGCTGAACATGGAAGAATTAAACAGGCTTACTGTGGAAGAATACAAGTCTTCATGGCGAATTCCTGTAATCGTGGTGCTTGATAATGTGCGAAGCGGCCACAACGCAGGCTCGGTATTCAGGACGTGCGATGCCTTTGGAGTAACGGCACTTTATGTATGTGGCATCACCCCATTTCCCCCCAACAGGGAAGTGATGAAAACAGCATTGGGCAGCAACGAGTCTGTCGACTGGATTCATTTTGTGGATACGGGAACAGCACTGAGAGAGTTGAAAGATCGGGGTTTCCAAATCATCTTTGCGGAACATACCACGGAAAGTATTGCGCTGCAACAGTTTATATTTTCGAAAGATAAAAAGTATGCACTGGTATTTGGCAATGAAGTAGAAGGCATAAAGAGTGAACTGTTGCCACTTGCTGACCAGGTAATAGAGATCCCGCAATTTGGCACGAAGCATTCACTGAATATCAGTGTGGCTGCAGGGATTGTGTTATGGGATATCTGGAATAAGGTGAAGTAACAAAACTGGTGCAATACTTATAGGATTCTATTCCGAAACTTTATTATTCATCGCTTCCATTTTTCAATGTCTCTGCTATAGTGATATACTGCCCAAATAGTTACTCTATTGGTTTGTGTTGAAAAAGTAACTTTAAAGAAAAGCTGCTATAAGGAGGCTCAAAGACACAAAGAAATAAAGTGCAAGTGATTTAATATTTTGTGTCTTTGAGCATGAGTGGCATAAATCAGATTGCTTTTAACAACAAGTTATAAGGGTACTGAACAGTAAGAATCTTTTTTATTAATACTCTTTTTTACTTCTTCCCATGAATAAACTGGCATTTTGCCTTCATCATAGGCAATCCGCCTTTTCCGAAGATCATTCAGTTGCTCAGAAGTAAGTGGGAAGTCATTTGATTCTTTTTCAATGCTGTCCCGCACAGTTTTTACTATCTCTATTCTTTCAGCTTTAGGAAGTTTGAGAATTTCATCGATGACACTCATTGGATTTCTATTTCTTCAAAAATAAAGTAAATGAAGGAATTTAGAAGCTCTGTTACAATCTAAACGATACTCCCAATAAAAAATGCCGCTGCTCATAATACCTTGCCGGGTTATCAGGTGGAATATTGGAAGAACGCGGATCGCGCGGATCTAAGTACCGTGGATCGCGCCATTCGGTAGGTACATCATCACCGTATTCATATGCTTTCCCGGTTACGGGATTTACGATGGACGTATTTTTATTATTCAATGCATTCGTGAGTTCGAATGAAATTGCGAGTTGTGTTTTCTTAATCACGAACCATTTTTTCAGCGAAGCATTCAGCCAGAAGGATGGAACAGAAATGGCACTGTATAAATGATCAGGATCGGAATCCACTTCATAAATTGGTCTTCCCGAAGTTGGCTCCGTACCGGTGAAAAAATAAGGAGTGTATCTTCTTCCTGTTCTGAAAATGGCTTCAGTATAAAAGCTGAATTGATTGATCCATTTTTTATGGAACAATCCCTCTTCATTATTCACGGTGAACAGCACATACCCCTTTGCATCTATAGGAGAATCCCAGGCGAGGTAAGTTTCTTTTGAACTCACACTGTTGCCTGTGGCAAGAATTTCTTCCAGGTCCTGCGAAGCAGAGGAGCTTTGCCCGGTAGCCACACTGTATGAAAAAGACAAGCTCGACTCAAACCATCTCTGAATGCGTTTGATGTAGGTTGCTTCAATGCCTCTTACGCGCGCATAATCTGCATTGATGCGAATGGTGCGGCTCACATCACGGCCGGTGGCATCCTGCAATAAAATGGTGCTGGTAGTGATGAAATCATACTTGTCTTTCCAATAAGCAGAAATATCCAGGGCATCATTCTGGGAGATCTGTGATTTCAATCCCAGCTCATAAGAAATATCAACCTCCGGATTCAAATCGGGATTGCCAATAAAGCCCAGTGTAGAACGATCTGAATAAAAAGGATCAAGTCCGGTATAGATGTAAGAAGGATGTGGGGAGATGGTGCTTTGTCCATAGTTGAAATACATCACCTGGTTTTCTTTGATCGGAAAAGAGGCGGCCAGTTTTGGAAGCAACCTTACTTTCGTTCTTCTTCCAAAAACACTGATGGTGTGATCCAGATAACTCTGGCGAATCTCATCGGCAATCAATGCTTCCGGATTGTTGACTGCATCATCTACAAATTTGCCCGGCATCCAATATTCCATACGCAATCCTATATCGGCGATCAATCCATGAAAT